>JALRCK010000118.1 GCA_023262305.1 Deltaproteobacteria bacterium | reverse complement strand
TCTCACTCTCCCGTTCATCATCAAGTGTCGACAACTCACTAAACATCGTCAATGCAAGCATCTCCACAAACCAGACCTCAAGCCTATCGCTCTCTAATTCTTCCTCAAGCATTGACAACTCACTCAACAGGGTGAACGCGAGCATCTCAACCAATCAGACATCGAGCATACGGCTATCCAACTCCTCCTCCAGTCTCGACTTTGAACTCGCTGATGCGGCCGCTAAGATCTCAAGCGCCTCAATTCGAGTTATATCCCTCTCCTCGCAGTCGAGCAGGGCCGGCGTCGATATCGCCACGGGTGTGACCATTCCAGGAGTTAGTGCTGGGCTTGATGTAACGCAAAATATTATACGTCAATACATGTCAGCTCTTGAACTTGATTACTCAGACGATCTGAATGCAGAGCTTTCTAATAAACGAATTATTAACAGGCTCTATGAGCTGCAAGGGCTAATCAACGGCATAGAGAATGCAACCGAAATAGTGAACGAGCTCGGCGACGCCCTTGTCAATGTGATGCAAGATAAGTTCCGGTCGTACTATGCGTCGTCCAAGGCACCAAGTGGTCCCGGGCGGGAGGGCGACTTTATTTACGAGGTTCTGCGAGCAATTCAGGAGAGGTTTGGATTGTATGATCCAAATAATCCAACCGATACGTCCGACACGTTTGATCCAGCTATGAACCCACGACTCGCGCTTACCGAGGCATTACAGGTACAGATCGGAAGTGGAGAGGGCTTCAGCCCGGCGCCTAGTAGCTCAGCGCTGCTCGGTCCAGCTCGCTCAGCGACCCCTGTTATCGAGGACCCAGCGCAACAGGCGGCACGCGCAATCTCATCTCGCGAGGCCGTGGTGCGAGAGATCGGACGAGATGCAGAGACAGAGATCGAGCGGTTGAACAGGGAGGCGAAGGAGAAGGAGAGGGAGAAGGAACGCTCACGAAACAACTCTGGTAAGGGATCGGGCGGCTAGGCCTCTAGGTTTGGGCTCTGGACGGCGGTCCCTCGCGGTCTGGTACCCACATATATATAGTATGTCCCTAACCTGAAAAAGCGTAACCCATTGATACCATGAGATTATCTTTTCAGTGTCCTCCGTCGACGCTTCAACATCTTATCCACTATATCGGAGACTCTCGTAGCGAACGGCCTGCTGCCAGACATTACCTATGGACCACCCATTATTCAAAGAACGCTCCTTCCGAGATGCTTGTCAGAGTGTTGTCGGACCGTGCAACGGGTTTACGTATCAGGAACGATGGGAGCAGGAGACCCCCGACTTTGCACGCGCGATCTTGAAACATGCCGGCTCCGATGCGCCCCGCATACTAGACTATGGCTGTGGAGTGGGTCGGTTGGCTCGGGAGGTTTTACTACAACATCCCAAAGCTACTGTTGTCGGCGTCGATGAATCACCGGTTCAACAACAGCACGCCCGAGATTATGTCGACGATGAAAGGTTCTCTGCCTGCTTTCCTCATGAGTGTGAAGGGGTCTTTGATCTCGTATACTGCGTGTACGTCCTTCAACACGTTCCCGCCCTCGACCTACGGAGCGCCATCGGGCGCATGCACCACCGCCTCAAGCCAGGTGGCAAGCTCGTCTATTGCTCCTCTGACACCCGAATGTCGGTGAGGTGGGACAGTCTCTCGTTCTTTGATGATCGATTTCTTGGCATCAATACTCGAGCCGAAGTTGAGAAGCTCTTCGAACCGATCGGAGACCTCTTCGACATCGATACATTACGCGCTAATCCTGTTTTGCACCGCATGATTCTCGGCGCCGATGCTGGAACTGAGGACCTCGGGACTGGCCCCGTTGCTCTTGCCCATCCTGCCCTCGTGTATCAACGAAGGCCATTCACTGGGCAATACTTCGATGTTCCTCCCCTTCAACGGTAATTTTTCTAAGTCTTCGACGGATGTAGCGCATAGTTATGGTCAGGGTAGGACCCAAAATCGCAGGTTAAGGTCGAAAAAGCGGTTTTCACGTAAAGGTACCCGACCAGCAGTCCGGTGCCACTCTTGATCTGTGTACCTGTGTACCTACATCATCCCCTGACGAACACGAGATTGGCAAAACCGTGAGTGCTAGGTTTGTTTCTAAGCTATCGTGAGCGAGCGTCAGGTCATTTTTTCGGGTACGTTCCCGCTCACGAGTAGGTTCACGTTAACGTCCCAATCTGACAGAAAGCACCCACTTATTCCGTCGATGAGCCATTTTTCTTTGAGGACGATAAGAAACAGGTGCCTCAGAACCACCATAGATGTAATCGGAGGGTCATCAAGTCTGTCTCAAACGCGCGCTAGTCGAGATGCGCCATCTCACGCTTCGGCGTTCCTGAATCGTGATGTCCCTTTAAGCCCTTAGCCTCTTTCTTGGGCTGTTTCTTTTTCTCTTTATTATCTTTCTTACCTTCTTCGACTGAGGGAAAGGAGGGCGGCTCATAGGGCACTCCATTATACACGTAGGCACCACCGGCAAAGTGCCAGGCGATCCGATCAACTACCATCTTCACTGAGATCATATCGAGGCACTTCGGTACGATTCCATCCCTTCCGATCTTGATAGGCTGAGAGCAAAGCTGTTCCGGATGAGGCTCAAGGCGGTGCTTTATCTCACACCGAGACTTGCCGCACCCCCCAATCTCACAGCATGGCAACATTCCATTGGTGTGCAACACTTGATGATTTTCGTACGCAAACCACTGATACGGTTCCTGCCCGCCACTGATAACCACAGCCGCTTTAACAGGTGGTCGAGGTCGACCATTTCGCTCAAAGGGTCGGGTGGGAGTAGCCGCGGCTAGGTGCATCAAAAAACCCGGCGCGCCAACGTAGCCGGCTGCATGGTACATGAGTCTGATCATCTGACGGAGATCCGTTTTCCCGACGAAATCTATCACCCCCTCAAGCCGAGGGTGATACTCATCGGCTGCTCCTACCTGGACAAATGTAATCTTATCCCGAAACTCATCTACCACTCTCTGATAGCGCCCGATATCCCACCATCGAGAGCTCTGGGTTTCTGGTCCGCCGGTCTGGATAAGCCAAAAATTGTTGAAATTTTTTGCCTCCTCGACCTGAGATATCCAACCTTTTTCAATATCTGACAGATAAACTACCCCTTTTAGCTCCCCAATAGGGAGGACCGTACTGAGGCCTAGCTTGTCAGCAATATCGTGACCAAAGCTATGAATCCGATGATACGCGTTGATATTTTTCAACCGGTCTGAGGCAGCGAAGATGCCCTTATTTGAGCAGTGAACCACCTGAATCTCTGTGTCATAGCAGATGATCTTGGTCTTGTGTTCGGGAAATCCGTACTCGTTCGCTGCGAGCTCGCTTTCTCCGTCGTACGGAACCGATCTCCAGTCAAGTCGACTAATATATGGATTGTAGTCCCATATCGGCATGCCGAGTGTGTGGACATCCACAACGTAACCGCCATAAGAGTGTAACTGCATATCGCGAACCGCCGCGGTAAGCATTAACGCGTCGGTGAGGCTGTCATAATTTACAAATAGTACCTTTCGCACGGCCATAATTCGCTCGCCTTACGCTCCCCCACGTTTTAGAAATACGCTCTCAAGGAAACTCTCGCACTCATCTATTACCTTCCGATTGGTAAACAGCACTGTACTCTTATCTGCCAGTTCGCTTCGTAAGCTCCTGCGCAGGTCAGGGTTACGACCGCACTCAACAGCTATACGACAGTAATCATCCGCATCCTTTGCTACCAGGCGATCGACCCCCATGTGGCTGTAACACGCGTAGCTTATACGCCCCCGCAGGAATTCACTCGGTAACGTCACAACCGGGGTACCAAAAGAGAGGGCTTGGATCGTTGTACTTCCGCCACCGAAGTGAATCGGATCCAGCATGACATCAGCCATCCGAACAAGGGCGAGAAATCCATCGTGGGACAATCGTGGCACGATCTTGATACGGCTCATGACGTGTGGAATAGAGCGATTGAATCTCTCCCGTATAAGCGTGGTATGATGGGCGCACGTTCCCTCGAGGAGGACCAACTCACCTTTTGTGTCGCCCTCAAGTATGCCTGCGATCACGTGGTCAAAGTTTGGGTGAAACTTGAAGAGCGTTTGAGGGCACATATACAACGTCGCATCATCTCCGACCCCAAGACTAGCACGCGTTAGATTTCCGTGAGCCTCCGGTCGAGAATAGAAGGTATTGAGGGTCTCAAGCCGTACCAGCTCTTCCGTGTAATGAGACTGAGCATCAGGTACCTCTAACTTCTTCGAGGATACGAAGTAGTCGATGTTTGGGATGCCCGTTGTGAGGGGGTGCCCCCACGTTACACATTGTGTTGGAGCAAGCCGAGCGAAGGCGAGGAAGTACGTCAACGGCTCCATTCCGAGGTCTGGATAGTACAGGATATCAAGCTCTTGCTGAGCGATCACCCTTTGGGATTGATCGAGTTCAAGCGGAAGGCGTACTTCGTGGTCTATCCGGCTGATAAGATTCTGAGAGATACGATTTACTACTGGCTGGGTGTGAAAAAGAGTTATCTCAAACCTGTCCCGACTCAGATTTGCGAACATCTCTGACCAGAGAATCCCTATGGTATGAAACGCCAAATGCCTACTACATATCCCGAGCCGAATCTTTCCCGGGCGACGCTTCTTGCCTATATGTGGCGCCTCGAAATGGAGTGCTGGACACACTTTTAAGAACGTCTCCGCTTGCTTCTTCTGTAGCGCTCGATCGTTTAATCCATGGTAGGCGAGATAGAAATTTGTAACGCCTATCTGCCCAAGGGGGTCAGTTACGGTTCCTTTATAATCCAAAAGCTCATCAAGCTCCCGATCGAGCGTCTCCCGACTTTCCTGGATACCTTCTACACTCTCCATGATCGCAGGTATCGTTAATGCCCTTCGAACTCGCACTCCCATCATGTTTGGATACTCTTCAAGGATCTCCGCGCACACCTGTCGCGCGCCGCGATAGTCGCCATCATTTGCAAGAACGCAGGATAGGTTACCCTTGGCATCAATGTGCCTCGGGTCAGCAGCGATGGCGCTGCGATAGGCTGCGATAGAACGGGGGGTATCACTGAGATCTCGGTAGATATTTCCGAGATCGTTCCAGGCGTTTCCATCTTTCGGATCGAGACGGACCGCTCTCATCAATACCACGAGGGCCTCCTGGTCGGAGCCTAACTCTCGTAACAGTTTGTAGAGACTTCTGTAGGCATCCGTCAGCTTAGGCTTCTCGCTGATGGCCCGAAGAAAAAGCTCCCTCGCTGGACCATAATTTTTTCGGGCAAGATGCACCGTACCGAGATTGTTCATCGCCTCAGCATAGTTTGGGTCGAGCTCAAGAGCTTTCTTAAAGTGCTCCTCTGCCTTGTCGAGCGCCTCAAGCCGTTGCTCGACAAGACCAAGGGTCAACCACCCCTGCGGCTGAGTAGGAGCGATGGTCACGCATCGGATGAGGAGTTCTTTAGCACGCTCCAACCTTCCCATTCCGTACATGACCATACCGAGCGCTCGAACCCCAGAGACATTTGTTGGCTGAATAGCCAGCGCCTTTTCCAGTACCTCCTGTGCTTCGGATAACCTCGAGCGTCGCCAGTAGGAGAATCCAAGGGTAATGAGAGCCTCGATATGAAGCGCGTCCTGCTCCACTACCAGCTCAAGCAGAGAGATGGCCATATCCACGTCACCGGAGTTATACAGAGCCAGCGCCTCCTCAAATGAGGCGCGCGGTTCCTGCATTTTTACCCTTGGTGCTTTCATAGTGCCCACCGTGCCGGTTTCCTCATCTCAGTCCCGCTGTGCCAGGCCTAGAGGCGCATGAATACCAGCTCCGTCCCCTTATTGCCTACTCGATGAGTAACCCGACGAAGTCTATCTGTCTCGTCCTCCAACATAGTTAATCCAATTTTCGAAAGTCGCTCAATCCAATCATCTATCCAGTTGAGTGCAGCTTCATGAGCTTGTGGCGGAGGAGTCACAACGAGAACCCCTCCCTTCTTGAGGTTTGATAAGATCGTGTCTGCTACATTATCAGCGGTTCTACCCGAAAATTCTAACGCACTTCCTGTCCAGATTAGGTCGAATTTTACTGGGCTCTTCCAATAGCTCGTCGCAAGGTCAAAGGATGATATTCTGGAGGCAGGAAACTCTTCATCGGTAATGATGATCTCTGTTTCACTGCGGAGCCCATAGATGTCAATGCCCGTCTTGTAGATGGTCTTGAGTAATTCGGTCCGTTTGCAGCCAAGATCGAGCATGATGCGCGGTCGGAATCGTTCAACGACATACTTCGCTAACATCACACTATCGCGCTTGTCGAGCTCTGGCTCCATCCCGGTTGGCATCATGAAGTTGTTGTACTTTAACATCCCCCCTTCGTAATGCATGGAGATGGCCTCACTTACTATCTGGGGAGTGATCATAGTTTGACACTTCCCTATCTGGAGCGTATCAGACACCTTTACAGGATATGTGCAGAGGTTTTCATCCTTCGGATCATCATCCCCAACGGGTTGACACCGACTCTTCCAGCATCCTCCCCGTGAGCAGCACGGCAGAGCTCCGACCGTATGCATAAACTGGTGATGCGGATACGCCTCCCAGTGCATCGCCTCTCGTCCGCCCGCTAGCACAATGCACGGACGGTTTGCAGGGAGCTTGTGACCATGAATATCGAACGTCCGCATCGGTACGGCAGCTGAGAGGTGCATGGCGAAAGTTACAGGACAAATCACACCCGTTGAATGGTA
>JALRCK010000117.1 GCA_023262305.1 Deltaproteobacteria bacterium | reverse complement strand
GAGATCGCTCCATGCTCGCTCAAGCACCTTACCACCGTCAACGAACTGTCCCAGCGCCTTCTCCAAGACAGCACTATTCTGGCGAATATCGAGCTTAGCGAGGTGGAACCCAAAGGTGTGCGCGATCTGAATAACAGGCAACACGTCCTCTTGCGCAAGTCGCCCAGCGCCGACCGCGCGAAGGGTTCGCGCCACAACACCGAGGTCATCAACGAGCTCACGGGCCGTTCGATACTCGTGTTGTTCCCTATGGGCGGCTTGGAGCGGAATGCGAAGACCCACTAGGTTCAGAAACTGCCGAAACGGTTCAGCTGGGTTCCTCTTGATAGCACCCTCTGCCAAAGAGCCGCACTCGATACGCAGCGCTTCGAAACGATCATTGAATTCGGTCGGGAGTGTTAACGACGCGCCGCTAATACTGAGACCCGCGGCAAGCCTCCGCACCTCAGCTCGCTGCAGATCGAGAGCGTGCTGACGGAGCGATATAAGGGTTGCCCGAGTGACCTCGGAGGTCACAAATGGATGCCCATCGCGGTCTCCTCCAACCCAATTTCCGAAGGAGAGCCCGGGAAATACAGGCGAGTCGGCGAATGCATCAGGTGAAAACCCCTCTCGAGACCATGCCAATACAAAACGCTTGACCATGAGAGTTAACACGCGTGGGAACACTTCGGTCAGATAGTGGATCGCATTTTGAAGCTCCGAGAACACGTCCGGTCTATGGATAAACACCTCGCCGGTGCGATAGATGCGCTCCAAGTGAGCCTTTACCTCATCCCTCATCAGGCTCCGTTCGGAGGAGGAGTACATCTGGTTCTCCATACGAACCTGAAGGAGATAGAGATTCCGATAGTGCTCCAAAACCGTGGAGCGCTTTGCCTCAGTGGGGTGGGCAGTCAAGGTCGGACTTACGCTCACTCGCCGAAAGAGATCTCGAATCTCTGACTCTGACAAAGAGCCCTTAAGCGCTGGAAGCACCGCCCTCCAACGCCCCTTCTCAATCTTTTTCCCGCCATCACTATCATCACGACGACGAGCCTGGTTCGCTGTATTCTCCTCGACGCTGTTAAGGATTTGGAATGCGAGGGAGTAGACACGCACACCCTCCTTTGTGAGGCGACCAACATTTGTAGGTCTAGTCGATTGCTGCTCAGATGACCACGGTACGATCGCGGCGAGTTCGGGACTTCCAAGCTCCCGAAGTGTCTCGGTGAGACACTCAATAAGAAAAGCGAGATCCTTGTCCCACTTGAAGAATTCAAAACCGTAGTCAGCCATACGTGCCTGGGGTGTCATCCCACCGTGCCATACGTTGCCTGATGAAGAAACAAAAAAGTAGTTAAAAGTCGTTCTATCCTAGAGCGTTGTCCGATTCAGACAACGAGGCGAACCAGTGTCGGTAGGTATCCTCAAGCGACCGACGCAACGGGATCTCAGGTCTCCACCCGCATACCTTGGAGACCTTTTCGATGGACCCATAGAGCTCTGGAACCTCAGGACCACGCATTCGGAGGGGATCCTGACGGATTTCAACCTTACATCCGGAGATCTCTATGAGGGTATCGAGAATCTCCTGAATCGAGTGGGAGCGCCCTGAACCAAGGTTGTAGGTGCCCGGCTCCCCAGTTGCAATCAAGCGATAGGCTCGAACGATATCACGGACGTCGGAGAAATCCCGCCGAGCCTCCAAATTCCCTACCTCAAGGAGAGGTGGTGTAAGTCCGCGCGCCACTCGGGCGAGCTGCTGAGCGAAATTAGAGGCAACAAAACGGGAGTCCTGTCCCGGCCCGATGTGATTAAAGGGTCGCGCGATGGAATACGTCAGCCCTTGGCGCCCATATCGCTCAACGACCAACTCAGCCATTCGTTTGCTAAGGCTATAATTATTGGCCGGGCGAAGCTCACTTTTTTCGGAGACCGGAAGTTCATGGGGGCGCACCTGTCCGTACACCTCAGCGGAGCTCACGAACAAGACAACCGGTTTGTGCGGCAGAATCTGGCTGTGCCGAGCGATATTTGCTGTGCCCGCAACGTTGACCCCGAGCGTCTTCTCAAAGTTACCCTCAGCCTCTGGAACGAACGCGATTCCTGCCAGGTGATAAACTACATCAGGCTTAACGCTCTGCAACACACTACCAACGGCAGCGGCATCTGTAATGTCTAGCGTAAGCGATTGGACCGGTGCCGACACTGGGACTGAGGCGATCGTCGTAGCGATCACCTCATCACCCATCTCCTGCAGGTGGTTTATCAGGTATCCCCCGACAAAGCCCCCCGCCCCGATCACTAGCGCACGCATCTGGTTCTCTTCAATTCGAGACTACGCCGAGAGTCGAGCGACATCCGAGTCGACCATCATTCGAATCATCTGCTCAAACGAAACTTTCGGAGCCCATCCGAGCTTGTTTTTAGCCTTTGCGGGATCGCCGATGAGAAGATCGACCTCTGCAGGGCGAATGAAAGCCGGATCAAGCTTCACATGCTTCTCCCAATCCATTCCTGCATGATCGAAGGCAATCTGCACGAGCTCCTTCACGGTTCGGGTCTCTCCAGTCGCGATCACATAATCATCTGGAGTATCCTGTTGCAGCATGAGCCACATAGCCTCTACGTAGTCCCCAGCAAATCCCCAATCTCTCTGGGCATCGAGGTTCCCGAGGCGAAGCTCCTTTGAGAGCCCCAACTTGATTCGGGCCACACCATCAGTGACTTTGCGAGTTACGAACTCGAGACCTCGTCGGGGCGATTCGTGATTAAACAGAATTCCTGATACTGCGAACAGGTTATAACTCTCGCGATAGTTAACAGTTATGTAGTGACCATACGCCTTTGCAACACCGTACGGGGAACGTGGGTAGAAAGGAGTCGCCTCACTCTGCGGAACCTCTAGCACCTTTCCATACATCTCCGAGCTGGACGCCTGGTAGAAACGGATCTTCGGGTCAACGAGCCTAATCGACTCAAGCATCCGGGTGACACCGATCGCGGTGAACTCAGATGTCAAAACCGGCTGTGCCCAGCTTGTGGGAACGAAGCTCTGTGCCGCAAGGTTGTATACCTCGGTCGGCTGCGCTTTTTTGAGTGCTGATATGAGCGAGTACTGGTCAAGGAGGTCCCCTTGAATCAGCTCGATTTTATCCATGATGTGGGATATCCGCTCGTACTTGTCTACCGAGGCGCGCCGCACCATCCCAAACACCTTGTAGCCTTTACTTAAAAGCAACTCAGCCAGGTAGGACCCGTCCTGTCCAGTAATTCCCGTGATAAATGCAACCTTCCTATCCATACTCTGTGCCTATTGGTTACCAACTACACCTAGACTAAATTACTCTTTCCTCGGCGCTTCAGCTCCTCTACTACTTTTCGCACCTCTTGAACACTGTCTCTGGCTACCACTAAGAGGGCATCCCCGGTGTCTATGACAACGACATCCTTGAGCCCAACAGCGGCTATCAGCCTGGAATCCGAGCGAATAACACACCCTGAGCTGTCGATAACTACAGCATCGCCGCGAATAAGGTTACCGTCAGCATCAGTGGCAAAGTTCTCGGCCCACTGGTTCCAAGAACCCACATCGTTCCAGCCAAACTCTTCAGCCTCGATAACGACACAATTTCGTGCGTGCTCTAAGACTCCAAAGTCAATCGACACAGACTCGAACGTCGAGAATATCTCCTCAACTCTTCGGGCAGAGTCATCTCCCCCGGTCGATAGGATCTCTCTGATCTTTACGAGCCCGTGATGCATCTGCGGGAGGTAGTCGTGAAACGCCTTGAGAATGACCTCAGCCCTCCACACAAACATCCCAGAGTTCCACGAGAAGCCCCCCTGCTCCAGGTACTTTTCTGCACGTTCGATACTCGGCTTCTCGTAAAATCGCTCCACTTTAAAGGCGCGCCCTGAGAGGGCTGAACCTCTCTTGATATAGCCATAGCCCGTGTGAGGCTCGGTTGGTGGTATGCCTATGGTAACGAGGACATCGCTGTTGCGTGCGTGAGCTATGGCTTCGCTCAAAGCGTTCCTCAATCGTTCCTCGTCTTTCACTGCATGATCGGCTGGCAGAACGACGAGAACCGGTTCCTCCCCCGGTGAATCTACAAGAGCATGCACAGCAGCAAGCCCGATGCAGGCGGCCGTATTTCGGGCCGAAGGCTCGCTCACGATGGTGGCCGAGGGAACATGCTCACGAATCAACGAGTGCAGTCCTGGATGCGCCACTACTCGCACACCATCATTGCCGACGATCGGGAGGATCCGTCGCACGGTCGATTGAATAAGGCTCTCGCCATTTTCCGCAATTGAGAGAAACTGCTTAGGTTTAGCAGCACGGCTTAGGGGCCAGAACCGGCTCCCCTGTCCTCCCGCTAAAACCACAGCAACTGTGCGATGTGCCGCCATACCCTTCAGTATCCTACGCTACCCCGATCTCTTGCAAAAACACCCCGAGAGCATCCTTCCAACGCACAGGAGGTCGTCCCAAAAGATTGGTAATCTTCGTGGTATCGAACGCTGAGAATGTCGGTCGCGGCGCCGGACGGTTAAGGGTGCTCGCTGTCGTCCGCTCAACAGTTGCACGTTTGCGCCCTTCAAAGTGCGCGGCGGACTGGGAGCGAATTTCAGAGGCGAAATCGTACCATGAAACCGTTCCCTCACATGAAGCATGTAATGTTCCACCTGCTTGGATACGAGAGCAATCGAGAAGCACCTCAGCGAGCCATCCAGCCCAGGTCGGAGATACCCACTGGTCGTCCACAACCTTCACAACATCCCGCTCTGCGAAGAGTTTCAACATGGTGTGAACGAAATTAACGCCCTTCTGTCCGTAGAGCGCTTGCGTGCGTACGATGAGGGCGTCATTTCCCAATACATCTCGGACGCGCTCCTCTCCCTCCCACTTCGAGCGCCCGTAGACACTCAAAGGGTTAGAAGGGTCATCCTCCCGAAGTGGTCTACCGAGCAAACCATCAAAAACGTAGTCGGTTGAGATGTGAATAAAGCGAGAGTCCGCTGCTTTGCATGCATCGGCGATGTTGAACGCCCCATCTCTGTTTATTCGAAAGCAGAGGTCCACCTCCTCCTCAGCTTTATCGACCGCGGTGTATGCGGCACAATTAATAACCACATCCGGACGCACCGACTTAACAACGCGTGACACCTGGTCGTGCTCGGTGATATCCACCTCCGTTAACACCGGAGAGACAACCTCAAACTCTAGGTCCACCGCACGCTTTGTAAGCTCCCAGCCGAGTTGGCCGGCGCCACCGAAGAGAAGAATCTTCACACTAACTCCCTAACCCCGATTTGAGTAGTTCTTCTCGTAGTAGGAGCGGTACTGCCCGCTCTTAATCTCCTCCCACCACGATCGGTTGGCGTTGTACCAAGCAACCGTCTTTTCAAGTCCCTGCTTGAAGGGGGTCTTCGCCTCCCAGCCAAGCTCATTCTTTATCTTGGTTGTGTCTACCGCGTACCGCCGATCATGCGCTGGGCGATCCCCGACGGGCTGAATGAGGTCTTTTGACTTGCCCAACATCTCTCTGATCATGAACGTCACATCGCGGTTCGGCAACTCACAGTCGGGAGTCCCTCCGATGTTGTACACCTCGCCGGCCCGCCCCTTCTCAGCAACCCTCAGTAATCCGTCACAGTGATCCTCGACGAAGAGCCAGCTGCGGACGTTCATACCGTCGCCGTAGAGAGGCAGCTTCTTACCCTCCATAGCATTGGTGATGAACAACGGAATCAGCTTCTCTGGAAAGTGATAGAAGCCGTAGTTGTTCGTGCATCGGGTTACAGACGCGTTAAAGTTGTGAGTCTTGCAGAACGAGAGAACCATCAGGTCGGAGGCTGCCTTTGAAGCAGCATATGGGCTCGTCGGGTCAAGCGGAGTGCTCTCAGTGAAGAATCCAGTTGGCCCCAGCGACCCATACACCTCATCCGTCGAGATGTGCACAAATTTTGCCACCTTGTATTTGTAGGCAGCATCGATGAGCACCTGAGTTCCCATGACATTGGTGCTGACGAACTCGCGAGCCGACATGATTGAGCGGTCTACATGACTCTCAGCGGCTAAGTGAAAAACGATGTCGTACTTGTCACGCTCGAAGAGAGCATTGATGGACTCGCTGTCTGTGATGTCAGCCTTCTCAAAAGAGACCCGCCCCTCATCGAGAAGGGTCGAGATATTCTTCAGGTTACCCGCGTAGGTAAGGAGATCGAGAGCCGTAATCTTCCACGATGGGCGCTCCCTATGCAGAAAGTGGACGAGGTTGCTGCCGATAAATCCTGCGGCACCAGTTACAAGGACCTTCATGAGGACTCCGAGGGTGATACTTTCTAGTCGCTTCCGAGAGGGTTTTATGACCCTGATGCGGGCAACCCAATCCCCTGGTTAATACCGCCTAACCCACCAAAAGTAAAGGTAAAGAGGACCTGTTTCTGGTCCGGATTATTGGTCTCGCCGAAGCCCAAATCGGCGCTCCAGCACCGGCACGAGTTGATAAACCGGAGGAGCGCCCGGCTTTCGATAACCTCGCCATTATTGATGTCGGAGCGTATGTAGCCGCCTGCCCTAAGCCTCCTATGCAACGCGATCTCAGCGTTCGCCTCCAGCTGCCCAGTACCGTTGTCGACGTTCGGGTCCTCGTCCGTGTCGTCGATAAAGATATACCGCGCCCGCACCATATCCTCCCTATCGGCCTTGAACCCCAGGGAGAGAGAATAACTGTGAAAAAGACCATCGCTCATCCCGTAGTTGGTCTGCAGACCTGTGGAGAAGTACTCTGAAGGAGATACGGAGAGTC
>JALRCK010000116.1 GCA_023262305.1 Deltaproteobacteria bacterium | reverse complement strand
ACATTCCATGGACCAGATCTTCGATTAACAAGAGATGAGGCACAGCTGTGGGGCGCGGCACTCAATAAAAACTTCATCAACCTCAATCCGGATGCATCTTTTAGCTCTTACTTCACCTTCAAGATGTCTCAGCCTAACGGCAATAAGGCCGGTGGTGCTGATGGATTCGCCTTTTTGGTTCAGACCAATCTAACCTCTGAGCGCGGAGAGGGTAGCACCATCGGATACCGAGGTGCGGGACCATCGCTTGTGGTAGAATTTGATACCTATCAGAATGGCTACGCGGAGGATCCCAATAATAATCATATCGGGATCAATCTGAACGGCAAGGTAAAGTCCATCGCAACTGTTAACGCTCCGTTCATCATGAACAACGGCTCAACGTATCACGTTTGGGTGGACTACGATGGAAGCGCAACAAGGCTTGATATTCGAATCTCTGATTCCGCAACGCGCCCCGCAGAAGCGACCCTTTCACACACGATAGACCTCTCCGATCTCTACACGGGCGCAGTCTACGTTGGGTTCTCTGCTGCAACCGGCGCAGGTCATGAGCAGCATGACATCAAGTCGCTCTACTTCCATAGGGAGTTTATCGAAGGGGGATTGAATCCCTCGACCAATCAGTACATCACCGACCCATCTCGATAGTGCCCCAGTCAGGTTCACGCGCTACGGGGGCACCTATCGGTGAGCGAGGATGCTTTTGAGCGCATACCAATCATCCCACGCGCAGTACCCCTCAAGCACTCGTTCATAGCCACGTTGCATCAGGAGGTCGCAGATACCTGATCGGTACGCGTTGTTGTTGTGCTCCACCGTGATGACCGATATCGGTCGGCTAAAATCGTAATTACACAGGATGTGAAACTCAGAGCCCTCGGTGTCGAGGGATAGGTAGTCGATTGTTGGCGGGGCGTTGTGATACGAGAGAAGATCGTTGAGAGAGATGGTTTCAACCGGGTAGCTGGTAGGTGATTCGAGGCGCTTCTCCTTCCACTTATCACTACTGACATACGCCGAGATCGTGGAGAGGTTGTTGTCGAGGGCCTCGAGAAACTCAACGTGCTTGCCGCTTGACGTGTACACACAGCGAAGGTCGATAGAACAGTGCCTGTTGGCGCGAAGGATTTTGTGGCGAGACCTGCACGGCTCACACACAATGCCTCTCCATTGGTAGTCTTTTTCGAGTAGGTAGGAGTTGCTTCCGGTGACACCATCTCCAGCACCAAAGTCGACGAAGTATCCGCCCCTTTTGTTCCCTAAAATATACTGTGCGAAGAGGTCTTGGTGTGACTCTGCGTAACTGGTGTGGCTCAGCGCGAAGGACTTGAATTCTTGTGCGTCGATTCGTGGTGTCATGCCGGTCATGCCAACTCAAGGGAGAGGAGAAGAGCTCCATGCCCAACCTCCTGTCCCTTCGTTATGTGCACCGCCTTCACGATAGCCGTGGTAGAGGCTTTAATCGGGTTCTCCATCTTCATAGCTTCGATAACCACAAGTGTTGTGCCTGGTTCGATACGGTCCCCTTCTCGAACTTTGATATCGGAGATGATGCCTGGGAGTGGGGCTGTGACCTCGGGGCTTGCGTTTGCGGACCGGCGGGTCGTGTTTACCGCTGCGCGTTCGCGCGCAAGAGGCGTGATACTCACTCCAGCAGGGAGGACGCGAGAGGTGGACTCGCACGGCACGGAGTATTCGCGGTCATCTATTGAGAAGGTGAGCATCCCGGCTCGCCGATGCTTGAGAAGCACGGTGTAGGTGTTTCCGTTGCGCGTTACCGTATAAGAGCTCATCGCGTTCCCCGCTGGATGGACTCTATTCGACCGGCGACCCTCCACTGAGAGCTCCCGTCGTGGTCTGCGAACATGAGCAATCCTGCGGGTGATACCTCAAAGTCTCCGGGGGGGAGAGCGGCTGAGAGTGCGCACGCGATATCCGAGAGTGCTTCTTGTGATACTCCACCACTATTCAAGTCCCCTGGAACAAAAGTTATCCCGTTGTGACTCAGCGGAGGAGGGAGGGGTGGACGTAGTGTGGTCATGGCGTCCTAGAGCGGAAGGTTTCCGTGTTTTCGTTTGGGGGGTTGTTGCCGTTTGGTAGAGAGGGTCGCAAATGCCTCGATGATCTTGGCTCGGGTCTCCCTTGGATTGATCACTGCATCGATAAACCCAAGCTCTGCGGCTTCCCACGGGTTGGCGAACTTCGCACGATACTCCTTCACGAGCTCGGCACGTTTAGCCCCTTCTTTGCCTGCCTTTGCGGCTTCATCAAGCTCCCTTCGAAAGATGATGTTGACTGCCCCATCTGAGCCCATCACCGCGATCTCAGCAGATGGATACGCGAAGTTTACATCTGCTCGAATGTGTTTTGATGCCATTACGTCGTACGCCCCGCCGTACGCTTTTCGGGTTATGACAGTTACTTTCGGCACCGTGGCTTCGGCGAACGCATAGAGCAGTTTTGCTCCGTGCCTAATGATACCACCGTGCTCCTGTTGAACACCCGGGAGGAATCCCGGGACATCAACTAAGGTGAGTAGTGGAATATTAAACGCGTCACAGCATCGAACGAAGCGAGCCGCTTTAGTGCTTGCATTTATGTCGAGGCATCCCGCAAGGACGGAGGGCTGGTTGGCGACGACCCCAGTTGAGCGCCCATTAAGACGGATAAATCCCACGACGATGTTTTGTGCGAAGGTTCCCTGTACTTCGAAAAAGGTGTGAGAGTCAGCGACGGAGGTGATCAGCTCTTTGATATCGTAGGGTTGATTCGGCTGCTCCGGGATGAGTCGGTCGAGCGCTGGGTCCTCTCGTAGGGCGAGGTCGCCCGAGAAGACCATCGGAACCGAGTCGAGGTTGTTTTGAGGGAGGTACGAGAGGAGCTCCTTGCACATCTCGATGCAGCTTGCATCGTCGTGTGCTTCAAAGTGTGCTACGCCGCTGATCGAGGTATGGGTGTCTGCGCCTCCGAGGACCTCCTTTGAGACGTCCTCTTTTGTCACGGTTTTAATGACATCAGGACCCGTGATGAACATGTGGCTCTTCTCCTTCACCATCAAGATGAAGTCTGTGATAGCGGGAGAATAGACAGCACCACCGGCGCACGGTCCCATAACGAGAGAGATTTGAGGAACAACCCCAGAGAGTAGGGTGTTGCGCAGGAATATGTCCGCATATCCTCCAAGGCTCTCAACGCCCTCCTGAATACGAGCGCCTCCAGAGTCGTTGAGCCCTATAATCGGGCAGCCGATTCGTTCCGCGAGGTCCATGATCTTGACGATTTTCTTTGCGTGCATCGCAGCGAGGGACCCGCCGAAGACGGTGAAGTCCTGGGCAAAGACGCACACGCGGCGACCATTTATGGTACCGGTGCCAGTGATGACACCGTCTCCAAGGTATCGCTTGTCTGCGAGCCCAAAGTTCGAGGATCGATGAGTTACGAATTTGTCGTATTCAGTGAACGAGCCGTGGTCCAGGAGAAGGTTAACCCGCTCGCGCGCGGTGAGCTTGCCGCTTTCGTGCTGGCGGGCAACTCGCTCAGAGCCCCCACCTAGCTCAGCTTCTGAATTTCGACGCTCCAATTCATTGTGTTGGCTCATAGTCGGGGAATGTTACCACGAAGGAAGGGGTGTGAAACCCACTCTTTTATCTCAGGGTAACCGCTTCATAATGCCGTTAGTCCGCAAATCCTTCTTTACTCGCCGCTCGTCCGGGGTCTATCTTGCTAACTATGGGTTATCGTTCTCCTGCGCACCTCGTTACCAGCATCTCAATCTCACTGATCGCTCTCATCACCGCGAGCGGTTGCTCAACGGTTACCCCGGAGTCCCCACGAGTGCCTGAGCCTGCTGAGAAGATCGTGTTCGATGCGGTTACTTCCTTCTATTGTTCAGAGAGGCGATGGCCTGCGGACTGGGATGAGCTCATTCACTATGACGGACTCTCTGACGAGGGGCATCACGCGGTCGGAGAGATGATCTCGCCGCAGCTCTCCAATCCTCGAGCCCTCCTCCTCGTAGTGCGATACAAGAACATGCAGGGTATCGATCGAAAGGTGACCTACATCGCGCCTCCAGAGTGTGGTGAGAGTGACCCCACGGTCGTCTCGATGATGGGTGGTCGAGTTACGTTCCGTCGCCCTGATGGCTTTGAGGCGCTCAAAGGGGCCGAGATAAAAGCCAAGTGGAAGAATGGTCCCTACCCAGATGTCGCTTGGCAGGATCCGTCAAAGAGCGTCTTCGTAACTATAAGCTTTGGGGAGGTCTCTGTTGAGTCCTCCGACTTGGAGTCTCTCAAGGGAGAACTTGAAGGCGCATACGAGGGCTCGCTTCCCGGGCTTGTATGGATCGAGAAGAGTCTGGCGAGTGATGAGGAGCCGCCCAAACTCATTCACATGATGTCCAGCGGTCCCGTAGAGGCTAAATCCCTCTCGTACACGATGTCGATGTCGTTTGATGGGCGTCTTTTAACGATCAGTGTGTTGGGACCAGCCTCGCGCCAAAAAGATGTTGAAGAGGTCGGCAATTCGCTGAGGCGCTCCTTGACGTTGCGGTAGGATATGAGTGGGGACAAAAAGAGCTATACCACCTCCTCTGGAATATCAATAAAGGATGTGTACGGTCCGCAGGATACTAGTGCGTCTGGAACAGAGAAGCCCGGAGAGTATCCCTTTACGCGTGGTATCCATCGCTCGATGTATCGAGGCAAGGTGTGGACGATGCGGCAATACGCCGGATTTGGTTCGGCTGCCGAAACCAACACGCGCTACCACTTTCTGCTCAAGCAAGGGATTACTGGGCTGAGCGTCGCGTTTGATCTTCCGACGCAGATGGGTCGTGATCCTGATCACGCTTTGGCAAAGGGCGAGGTTGGCAGAGTTGGAGTCTCTATCGCCACCGTTGATGACATGGATAGGCTCTTTCAGGGGATCTCCCTTGAGGATGTGTCGATTTCAATGACGATCAACGCAACGGCATCGACGCTCCTGGCTTTCTTAATCGTACTCGCCGAGCGACGAGGAGTTCCGTTGACCGCGCTTCGTGGTACTACCCAGAACGACATCCTCAAAGAGTATATCGCGCGTGGAACCTACATATACCCCCCGCGGCACGGGATGCGGTTGGTAACTGATACTTTTTCTTTCTGCGCCAAAAACGTGCCTAACTGGAACACTATCAGCGTTTCGGGATACCACATTCGTGAGGCGGGAAGCACCGCTGTTGAGGAGGTCGCCTTCACCCTTGCGGACGGCATCGCCTACGTTGATGCAGCGGTGAAGCGGGGATTGAAGGTCGATGACTTCGCCCCGCGAGTGGCCTTCTTTTTCAACTGCCACAACAATTTCCTCGAGGAGGTGGCGAAATTTCGGGCTGCCCGGCGACTGTGGGCGAAGATCATGAAGGAGCGTTTTGGAGCGAAGGATCCACGCTCGTTGATGGTGCGTTTCCACACTCAAACTGCGGGGAGCTCGCTCACTGCGCAGCAACCCTTCAATAATGTGGTACGAACCACTATCCAAGCCCTAGCGGCGGTCCTCGGCGGAACTCAGTCCCTTCACACCAATGGGTATGATGAGGCGCTCGGGCTTCCGACGGAGGAGAGCGCTCAGATCGCGCTGAGGACACAACAGATAATCGCCCAAGAGTCTGGTGTGGTCGCCACTGCAGACCCCTTCGGTGGAAGTTATGTGATCGAATCGTTGACTGATCAGATTGAGGACGGAGCTCGCCAGCGCATAGAAAAGATAGACGCGCTTGGTGGCATGCTCGCCGCGATCGAGCAACGCTACCCGCAAGGTGAGATAGAACGGTCAGCGTATGAGGCGCAACGCGCGATAGAGGATGGAGCCTCAATCGTTGTTGGAGTCAATCGGTACGAGGAGAGCGCAGAGCGGGAGGCCCCTCCTATTCTTAAGATTGATCCCTCGATAGAGCGCGACCAGGTTACTAAGCTCACTGCTTACAGAGCCGCAAGGGATGCCGCAAAGAGCTCCTTGGCTCTCAAAAACCTTGCAGACGGCGCGCGCGGTGAAGCGGACCTTGTGGCGCTTATTGTTGAGTGCGCCCGAGCGTCGTGCACCCTCGGGGAGATTTCGGATGCGCTGCGAGGTGTATTTGGCGAGTATCATGAGGTGTGAAGGTGCCGAATCGGGTTGGTTAAACCTGGAATACAATTGTATCGCCTTAGTCTCATGAGCACGTGAACGTGCTGGTGCATGGTAACGTTGATTCTCTTCGTGGGGCTTAGTCCTCATTAGTTAGTGGGGGTGCATTGGTGCAAAAAATGCACTGCGAGCCGCGCTAGGTCTTCATCAATCGCTCGTAGATCGGCTTTGACCCACTCAGCTCAGCCACGAGGTAGCCGATCAGGGCTGCTGTCATCAGAGGCAGAAGGAGGTTAAAGGCTCCGGTCATCTCTGCGAGGAGAACAACACCGGTGAAGGGCGCGCGAACCGAGGCAGCAAAAAGAGCTGTCATCCCCACCAGGGCGCATACTGGAGGGGATGGAACCTCAAAAGGCGAGAGGGCGGCGAGGTGTCCCAGCAGGATGCCAACGAAGATCCCCTGTGCGAGCATCGGAGCAAAGATTCCACCTGGCACCCCTGTTGCGTAGCACACGACGGTGAGGAGCATCTTTAAGAGGAAGAGGGCCCCGAGGCTCAGAAGGAGACCTACGATATCGGAGGCTTGAGGTGTAAAGGTGAGGACTGTAGAGAATATCTCCTGGAGATCCTGTGTGAGAGGGGGCCAGAAGTACGTTGCACATCCGACAAGGAGTCCTGCCGCTGCACCGCGTAACCACAAGGGAATGCAGGGGGGAGTCTTAC
>JALRCK010000115.1 GCA_023262305.1 Deltaproteobacteria bacterium | reverse complement strand
TGGTAGCATGTATCTGATCGCATCGAAAGTACCATGTACCAGAGGGGGGAGCTCAAATCCACGACCCGCCTGTCTTTGCAGATCGCTAAGAATGTAGCCCCTTCAAGCCACAACGGCCTGATTCAAAGCGGCTCTGTAACGCTACAGAAACTCGTATCAGTACGACCCCGTTTTGGATTCGCTCGCGCGGGAGTATGGAGTTCGAGAGCTGTCTCCAAAGATCGGTAAGCCAAAAAAACGAGGGAAGTCATAACTAGCAGGGTGTGTTTAAATATTCTAATTTTTTGCACGCACGCCTGTGTTAGCATCGCCAGGTCTTTCCTGAACATGAGGACTCAATTATGAACATCCCCCTCAATCTTCCTCGCAGAAAGCACTGTGCGCTTGCTTGTATCGCGTCGCTGATGGTTTTATTTGCGCTTGGTTGCGGCGGCGGTGATGGTGGTTCGACGTCACCTTACGGGTCTACCCTGGTGGTCAAGTACTACTCGGATGCAAATTGCACCTCAGAAGCCCCAATATTTGGCTCTCGCTTTTCAATCTCTAGTTCAGGGGAGGGGGCATGTAAAAAACACCAGAGCTTCAACTGGACATCTCTCTCTGTTGATCCTGCAGCCATCTCATGCGATCCGATGAATGCAACAAGCTGTCGTGTCGAAAGTGGCGCTTCGGTGATATGGAAGGGAGGATGTAGCGAGGGCTGCGGTCAGTGCGAGTACTCCACCTCAGATGATGCCTCCTCCGCTTTGGGCGAATGTCTTCCACTCTCCAGTGGGAACGGCACCAAAGCTACAGCCAGCTACCTTAAAGTTACCACTGCATCATATACGGGCGCGTTGTACCTGGGGGCATCAGAGAAAAACCCCGGCTCAAGCATCAAGATGTACGACCCCATTACCTTGGACTCGGTCTACCTTGATACGAGTGGCGGAACGGGCAACTACGCAATCTCGCTCGCCGTATCGGAATCGGATCTCGCCAACGGCTACAGTAATGTTTTGTACGCGGCCCTCAATAGCGATAACATTCTTTGGCAATGCCAAGATGCGCAAGAGAATCAGTGTGGAACATGGAACACCACGCCGGATCGTCCAAACGCTTTCGTCGCGGGCGATCCTGGGTTTATGTATGTTGGCATGGAAACTGGCGTAATCTGGAGGTGTCCGACCAATGCCGCGAATGCGTGCGTGACCTATGCCACGCTCCCTCCAAATAAGCAGAACCCGACAAGTATTACTTCTCTCGCATATGACCAAGATTCGACCACGCTCTACGCAGGCACAGGATGCAAGTCGTGCGACACCAACTACATCTACTCGGTCGCGCTTGGCGAGACAAACCCCACGCCTCAGTTAGTATCCCCGATCAACGTTGGCACGAATAGCAATTGCACTTCCAGCCTAACCGACCTCGAATTTGGCGCGGGTAAACTGTGGGCCACGGTGTCAGCTAGCTGTGTTACGTCTCAGGGGAGCTACACATATGCTGGCGGCCTTCTCTCCTGTGGTTCCTCCGGTCCCTGCAGCGCCGTCTACTACGGTGGAAAGTCCAATTCTTGGGGGGTTACCTATGACCCCACCGACAATCTCATCTTTGCCAGTCAGGTTTCGCATAGCGACTTTAGTGGGGCGACTGGACTGATTCAGGTAATCTCCGCGGATTCTGGCGACGTGGGCACCCCAATCAATTTGCAATCTCTCGGAGATGGTTTTATCAGCGATAATTTGAGCCAACCCGGCTTCCCTCCGAACGCACTACTCTACGCTGGTGACTACCTTTTTATCGGTACAGGAAATTGTGACAGCGCCTCTTGCAACTCATTGTTCCGTTGCGCCGTTGGAGGGACCCCTGGTGGGTGCGTCCAGGTGAACCTTAACTGTGACTCGACTGGCAGTTGTAAGGGGGCACAGTCGCTCGCCTACATCGCTGATGTGAATTATCCTTACTAAACCCGTGTCGGTCATGACTTACCGACTACAGTGACTATCTGGCTGAGAGTTAGGCGGATGCAGCGTGGCGAGACCGCTCCCGTAACGCTGCGCCCCAGTCCGCTGGTACATGGTACTCTTCAGGTTCTTCGATCTTTCCTTCTCGCGAGTTTGAAGCAGTCTCAAAGGCGACATTATCGGTCTCTGGTAGCATGTATCTGATCGCATCGAAAGTACCATGTACCAGAGGGGGGGGCTATCTTTAACTCCCTTGTTTGCACCTGCAAGATGAACCGAATCAATATTCTGGAGTATCTCACCGACGTTGATGAATTGGTGCCGCACGCCCCGCACACTGTTTTTTTGAGCGCCAATTAAAGCTAAGGGGGAGAGGCAAAACAACGCTTTCGCGTTCTTTTGCTAAAAGGGCTGCGCAGGGCACTCGCCAAAAGTGCTGCATTTTACCCTCAAATGAACGGTGCGTGAGCACCGTTTCTAGCAAAAACTTGCGTCAGCGAGGTTTTGCCTCTTCTCCTTAAGGGCGCTTACAAACGCAGCAGGTTTGATGCCAGGTCCTCCGAGAGCCTTTAAACTCGATTACAACCCGTCGGTCACAAATAATCGCCGCTCCAGGGCCAAGTATGAAAAGTTCGCGTCATGAGTTTCCTTCAGCTCAAAGGAAGCCGTTACGCCGGCTAGTTCAGTTCGGTTTATTGCGTTTACTGTCAACGCTGCTATGATCAGTCGGTCGAGCAGTAGTCGGGCATACCCGTCTGTGGAGCCGAAGTCAAAAAGGTTGTCGCACACAAGCGCTAGATACGCCCCTTGTTGAGCGGTACCTATCTGCATCCCAAGGTGGTTATAACCGGAAAGGAAGCGCTTTGCCCTGTCTAGTAACGTGGGTAGGCCATGGGTCAGCCTAGATTCGTGAGTGTCACACAAGGTCGGAGCGAGCTCATTCCCGTTCCAGTGCGCTGTCACTATCGCTTCAGCGGCCTCCTCCGCAGTGACCGGATTTAGGTAAAACACCCTTGGTAAACCAACCTGGTCAGCCAAACTACCCCATCGGAGGGGGCAGGTTGACAGTCCCTTGAGGTCAGCTATGAGCATCTGTACTCCTTGCGAAAGGTCATCCGAGCCGCTAACGCGTCTAAGGATTGCGAACTGCTTGGGGTCGTTTATTACTTCGAAAAGGCAATTTTTTTCCCTCATCTTCACCATACTTTGTTGATAATGACGGTTCGTCGTTACATCGACGTGTAACCCTTGGGCAAGAAAGCTTTCAACCGCCAAGATAGGCCGAAAGGACTCGGATCCCGGGCCAGTAATTTCTGCCGCAAAATACTTCGAAATGCTCTCCAGTCGTAACAAAATGTGAGAGCTCGTCAAGCTGAGTCTGTGTATCAAACATGCGTTCCAAACGTGTTGCCAAATCAGGGCGGGAGTCCCTTATTTCTGCAAGGTACCCGGGGGGCCTCTCCTGAAAGGACATGCTTTCAAATGATTCGTCAGAGTCAGCAGGTCTTGCATATCCAAATGGTCCCGATCCGCCAATAAATTGTCCCATAGTACCTCCGTGTCTTATTTTTCTGTTTTCGTCATCCTACTTCAAAAGCCGATGTTCCTAGCCATAGTGTTGCTCTGGATCCTCAGGTAGCGGGATTCGCCACAGTCCGCCACCTGAGTCACCTACAAGAAGTTTACCAATACCACGGTGGTATCGAAGAGAGGTGAGGTGCTCCTCGCCGAACACTTCGAGATCACAATGGGCTAGCACCCTAAGGCTTCTACCATTGAACAAATCGACCCCTTTGCGGTTTTTGGACAGAGCCGCGAACATGTTTTGCCGCGATAAGGTCACGATTGAGTCGGTGGATATGCGAGCAGGTGGGGAGGGCGTGGCATCAGTGTACGACCACCGTTTAAAGCCATTTATCCCGTCCCTACCCATTACCCAGCCCATAGGCACATTTTGTTCGTTCAGAAGTAGAAGATCGCCCGACAGATTAAATAGGAGTGAGGCAGGTTGATTTTGGTGAGCGAAAAAATGTATCGATTGATAAGGTTGTGTCCGATCTTGATGGGATGCTTCGGGACCCATGTGAGCCGTTTTGAGACTGAATAGCGACAAAGTCACTATAGTGTCCTCGGCCTCCTTCGATAGAGCTGCTGCCCATTCGGCGTTGGGGGAGATACGGGCCGCGGAGAAGCTTACAGACGTCTGCGTTCGGTTAAAGACAAAATCACCGCAGGTATCGGGCGGGACGCACACAATAGAATGTGCAAGTCCCCCTGCCTCTATTCGACGCACATCGATGCGAGGCTTGTCGCGAGCCGTTGATATAACCCACTCTTCGCCGTTGGGAGTCTGCACCCAGCAGAAATCGTGACAGAGTGGTACTTCCGTGCAGGCTCCGTCTGGGCCCTCCAAAGGGTGAAAGCGACAGCTGTTGTGCACCGCTACATCGGGACCAAAAAGTGAGAGCATCTCCAGATTCGGGTCTTCAGCTAATGCTCGAAGCCTGCTTGCCTCGTTCATCCAGCTGTTATTTCTCATGACAATTATATGTTGACCTGATGGCGAGACCGCGTTGAAACCGGTGAAAGGCACAGAGGATGATACGGGGCTATTCGAGACGTCCCATACAACGTTCGGGGATCTTCCGACATTTGTCTCGTCCACATGGGGACATTTGTAGAGCCCATCGGGAGTCAGAATGAGCATTCCATCTCTGAATACGACGGCTCCTAGTATCGAATCCGTTAACTGGGTCTGTAGCCGATACTCCCTACCGATCGGAAGGCCATGTAAGGGGCTGCCTGGCAGAGCCCGCAGCCCGTTTGGAACGTGTCGAGGGAGCGGTGGTCGTTGCGGTAGGGCGGGTTGAACTGACGGTAGGAGACGCAGCGCTTCCCGGTTTGGAAGAATGACGGCCGACGGCTCGGCAGGTTCCGTGGATTGTACATTCTTTTCAGAAGCTGCGAGAAGGACATTCTGGATAGCGACCAGCTCGCGTTCTTCAAGTGGCGGTAGAATAAGGGGCCTAAGATTGACGGGCAGCGTTCTACCAGCGTCGCGGTCTATCAGGCTGCCGATTATTCTCGCAACAGGATGATTCGTAATACTCGGAAGCGGAGTTCCTAGTGTACAGAGGGGCAGCAGCATGCCGGACACAAACCACCTCGCGTAATCGGGGCTGGTAGTGGGTCGTTCGGTATGCGCGAAGCGCGCTAATTCTTGAGCAATCAGCGGATCTCCCTCGATAGCGGCGCTATACATCAAGAGAAGATCCGTGAAGCCATCTTGATTGAGTAAAACTTCCAGTACCTCTTGAGAGAGCCCCTCGTATTGTCTCCGAACCAGCCGGTCCGCAACATAAGCGCTTGTGACAGGGGCGAGCCTGACAAAGGATCCGACGATAGCCTGTAGCCCTAAATGCTGGATGCCGCGATAAAGGTCGCGTGGACCTCCTATCGTGATACTGTCGATGCCCGATGTTTCGCAGGTCGAAGCCGCCTTATAGAGGACCTCGAAGGTCTCACGTAGTGGAACTTCGTCTATGCCTTCGCTGCTTAAGCAGAGATTCGCAACGTTCTGCGGCATTCCGATCTTTGCAGTCAGCCACTTCTCAACGTGGCTATTTTCGTTGGGATGAGGAACCGATGAAAGATGGGCTTGTTCTGAAGAGATCATATAATCCCAAGCGTGGAGATTTGCATTTCGAATACCGTGTGAGGAATACGCCTTCGGTTACTTCGTCCTCTCACGTTAGTTGCATCAAGGCCCTAAAATTGCTGTCGATAAACCATTCTCCCGGCCCACCAATGGTGGGCGAGACACCGTTCTCTTGCGGCTCTTGGGGGGTAATTTACGACGTTTTATCCAGTACGCAAACGAGGCGTGTATTGACCAAAGCGGCCGCTGCCAGTTGGGCAATCCATGAGGCGCAGCCTCTAACAGGGTGGTGGAAGGATTGCTCACTCCAGCGCGGTGTTTCCGCTCGGTGGGGTGGGTACGTGTTCGGCACCACACCACGGCTGTTTGCTCTCGTCCTCACTATGGCACTGGTCTGCTTTGGCGCAGCAGGTGTTGCCCTGCTTGTTGAAGCATGGGACCGATTTGCCCGATTCGTGGCACTCGCATTCTAGGTTCACCTTGGGAGGGGTGTTTATCTCATCACAATAGTCATAAACATTTACTCCATTGAGGTCGGCGGCGCAGGGTTTGCATTTCATCTTAACGTACATGTCCCAGATGGGGCGCAGTATCTCCATAACATTAGACATATGCTCTTTTGAAAGGCTACCCACAGTTTGAAAAAGCAGATCGCAATCTACGGGCGCGGGAATAAAAGGAAGATCAGGGCCGGTATTATCCGCACAAAACAAGTCCACCACAGCGTCGATAGCGTCCGGTTCTTCCTCTAATTTAAGGATCTCCGCTAGTCGGAGGCGACCCGGAGAGTCTAAACACCCGCCAGCCTGTAAGCCGCAGATGACGTCACCGAAGGCGCTCCTCTCTAAAGCGCAATCCTTATGCATGCAGTGCGCAATTAACTCAATATTCTGACAGGTCGGATTATCGTAGTCGATCTTCTCCAAATCATCGCAGTTATGCTCGCGAGCGGTGGATTGCGCTGATGACATGGTCGAAGACCGAGGGGACCCTTTGGCTAGTCTTGAGATGAAGAGGCGCATGAACGCACTATCCTGACGCCCACCCCTCGCAGCTAAGGCTGAGGCGGACTGCGGACCCTAAGGATGTGCGGAAGACCGGGAGTTCAGGATGAGTTCGCGTAAAATCTTCGAGCTGCTTGCCCGTTGCTGAGCATCGTGAGGCGCGGCCGACACCACGCCCGACATCGCCAAGCAGGCAACTAGGACCACTTGAATTGCCACATAGCATCTGACCCTT
>JALRCK010000114.1 GCA_023262305.1 Deltaproteobacteria bacterium | reverse complement strand
GGGGAAGACAAACTAAAGCCCTTAAGTGATGATGAGTTAACCGATCAATTACAAGAAAAAGGCTACAATATTGCAAGAAGAACAGTCGCAAAATATAGAGAACTCTTAAATATACCAGTCGCAAGACTTAGAAAAGAATGGTAGACAATTCAACTATGGAAAACACGCAACCTAAAGTAATCAAATATGTAGCACATTTATTGTCTTATGTTTTGCGCCGAGTCGATACGTTGGTAGGGCGTAGTGACGTATCCTGGAAGGAGATCCGTCGGGAATCCTTTCTCCTTATTCCTCTCTTCATCCTGTGGGCAAATCTACATCCCGCCTTCGTGTATGGGTTGTTGGTGATAGCGATAGGCGTCATTGCGAAGTTAATCCGAGATATCCGAGGGGGAGTAAGGATCGGCGTACTGTTGCTTACTTGTAGTCTCTCAACCTTGGTGAATCCGTACGGCTTCACACTACATGGCAGTATCGTTCAACTCGGGGGAAGCGATTACCTCCGTTCGATGACTATCGAGTGGTCCGGCGTTGATCTCTCAAGACCTGAAGGGATTCTTCTCCTCATTCTGAGTGGGATACCCTTGTGCGCTTTCATGATCAGTCGTGATGTGCGGCGCAGAGTCGGAGGCTTTGAGATTCTTGTGGCGAGTGTGTTTCTTATCCAGGCGCTGTGGGCGGTTCGAATTCTACCCTTCGCAAGCTTTGCCTGCTTACCACTTTGGGCTGCATGCTTCGGCTCTCTACGAATAGTGCCGAGCAGCTCGTGCGCGATGCTGACCTCCCGAGTTTTTTCTGCGGCGACTGAACGAGAGTGTCGCCTTGTAGCTCCAGGTCTGCTCGCATCATGTACATTTGCTATGGTTGGCGCGATCGTTATGGTTGCCTCTCCGGCGAGGGTCTTGCCACAGGAACTTGCGCCGTCGTTGGAGATACGGCTCGCAAAGATCTTTGAACAGGTTCATGTGAATCATGCTTCGGGAGTAATTTTCGCCTCTCTGAATTGGGGTGGCGCCATAACGCACCTGCTAGGAGAGAGGTTTAAGCCTGTGCTCGATGATCGGACTGTGCTGGTTGGCGAAGTTCTGTATAGAGCTTACGGCCAGAGCCTGCACAATCCGAATGTCTTTGAGGATCTCGTGAAGGTGTTCGGGGTCACTCACGCATTTGTTCCAACCGCTGTACCTCTTGAGAGGTACCTCGCTTCAAATGGCTCGTGGACTCAGATCTATTCCGGAGAGGAAGTCGTTGTGTTTGCTGCACTTCCCTAAGCGACTGCTTTTGGCGATTTCAGGTGAGTATCCTGATTGTCAGGCATGTCAGGTTTTTCACGCGCTATCGTTGGGCGAGGATGGGAGTCTCCGTAACACTCCGATTGTGACGGGAACAACTTGGTTCGAACCTCCTGACCGTATGTTTTGAGCGCTTGGGTGGCAAGCTGTCCGAGCTGCGCGAACTGTTTGAGAAACTTTGGTCTGTGCTCACCGGAGTGCAAGCCCAGCAGGTCATAGCTCACCAGAACCTGCCCATCGCATGAGGATCCAGCTCCGATTCCGATCGTAGGGATAGAGAGCTGCTCCGTGATGTGAGCTGCGAGATCTTGTGGAACGCACTCTATCACAACGCAGAATGCGCCAGCCTCCTCAAGCGCTCTAGCGTCACGTAAGATCTGCTCTGCAGAGCCCGCGCCATGAGTACCAGACTTGCCTTGGACTTTGAATCCCCCCATACGGTGCACTGACTGAGGGGTCATTCCAACATGGCCCATGACGGGGATATCAAGGGCGACCAGCTTTCGCACGGTCGGCGCGACAACTTCTCCTCCTTCAAGTTTTACCCCAGCTGCGCCACCCTCTTTGATAAGTCGACCCGCGGATTCGATCGCCCGTTCGTCTGAGATCTGGTAAGAGAGAAAGGGCATGTCGGCGATCACGAGCGCATTCGTTGTGCCCCGAGCTACGCAGCGAGAGTGGTAGATAACCTCGTCGAGTGTCACCGGGAGAGTAGACGATTGCCCCTGAATAACCATGCCAAGGGAGTCTCCGACGAGAAGGATGTCCATGCCCGCAGCTTCAGCGATGGTAGCGAATGTGTAGTCGTAGGCCGTCACCATCACGAGGGGCTTGCGATCGCCGTCGCGTACTTTCCATTCTTTGACTATCGGCACGGTGATGCGCATGGTGAAACTCTCTTGCACTGGTTAACGCATCTCACCGACGAGTCTCGGAACTAGGCAGCTCTTCGGTGTTTTCCGAGAAAAAGCTGAAGCTCCGAAGGGGAGATGTCCGGCATCCCACCCTTCTTCGTCGCATTGAGCGCTCCTGTAAGATTACCAAAGTGGCAACACTCTTCAAGGGGAGCGCCTCTAAGGTACGTTGAGACGAATCCGGCTGCGAATGAATCGCCCGAGCCAATGGTATCAACCACCTGTATTGAGATACCGGGGACCGTAACCTCGTGTCGAAGGGCATCAAGAGCGTACACCCCCTCCTCTCCAAGGGTAACGAGAACGGTAGTCACGCCGAAGTCTTGGATGAGCTTGCCCGCTAATTTTTGGGGGTCGTCCGCGTCAAGGTGAAGGAGACCAGAGATGATAGTCACCTCGGAGGTGTTGAGCTTCACAATATCTGCACGGTGCAGGGACGCTGAGACGGTCTCTGCAGAGTAACAGTTCTTTCGAAGGTTGATGTCGAGAAACTTCGTCGCGTTCGGAGCTGCATCAAGAACTTGGTATATGGTGTCCCTTGTCACCGGACTTCTTTGAACGAGCGTTCCGAAACAGATGAGCGAACTGGCCTGCGCCGCTTCAATCAGTTCAGGCGTCGCCTCAAGATAGTCGTAGGCGACATCGGTGTTAATCGTGAAAGTTGGATTGCCATCGGCTGTAAGTGAGACATCAACCGTACCAGTTGGATGTTTCGGGTCGACTTGGATGAGAGAGACGTCGAAGTTGAGCGCCCTGAGACCTCTCACCAGCTCATCTCCGAGCGCATCCGCTCCGGTTCGACTCACCATTCGGGCGTTAACCCCCAATTGACGGAGGCGGTGACAGAAGTTTGCGGGCGCGCCACCGAGAAGCTTCTCTGTGGGGAGAACATCCCATAGGATCTCTCCTAGGGCGACAACGGAGGGGTTTTCGGGGATACCTGTCATACGGGTGGCTGCAGCATCTATAGTCTGTGCTCCTTATGCCAGCGAAACTAGCCCTCTTCAAGTGCATTCCTCTTGGTGCGGAGCATGCAACGATGTAGGATTCAGAGGATGATGCATCGCGTCACCTCGTCCACATTATGAGAAAAGATCCCCATACACTCGCTCTCGGTGATATTCGGTTGGACTCAACGCCAGCAGGACCCTTACTTGGAGGGGGTGCTGCGACGTTCGCGGTGCGGTTGGCAGCACTCGGACGAACGGTGCGTTGCGTAGGGGTCGTTGGAACGGATAGTCAAGGAGAGGGAATTCTTGCAGAGATCTCGTCGTGGGGTGTTGATATTTCTCTAGTGCAGCAGCACTCATATGAAGCGACAGAGGTTGCGGAGTTCGAAACTCTCATCGATGGCAGCTTCGTTTTGAGGTCGCGTCAACGAGGCGCTGGAGCTTGCCTTGAGTTAACACCGCAACTTCGAGAAGCCGTGGATGAGGCCGACATCTTTTTTTGGAGCTCGGCGACGCTACGTGATCCAGGGACGGGGAGCGCGTTCAGGGCGCTCTTGGATGCAAGTCCTCCCTCGTTCAAAGTTTTCGATATTGATTGTTCGGTTGTAGTTCCAACCCGAGACGAGCTTGAGGTCGGGCTCGCCGTGGCTTCGGTGGCGCATATTCGTGGCAGGGACATATCGACTGTGTGTGATATCCTGGGATTGCCCGACCTTGAGCCGGGGCTCTTGGCGCCGGCTATCACTGAACGATATGGCGTATCGTATGCTGTGCTCGCTGATCCTTTGCAGGGTGCTCTGATCTCCTCGATAGCGGGAGAGCAAGTAGGAATAGATCTGTCAAAGGAATCCCGAGAGGATCTATTCGGTTGGCACGAGGCGCTCTTGGCTGGATTTGTTCATCATGTTTTTGCGGGGTCTTCATTGACGCGATGCTGTGGGGCAGCTGCCCAGTACGCACAGGCTGTAGCGGCAACCAGGGGCTCGGTCTCTCGGGTGAGCGACCTGGAATTAGAGTCGGTCAAGAAGAGCGAGTAGACTCTCGCGGCAACACGTCGGCGTTACTCGTGGTTCTTAGGGTATGCAGTAAGGAGCTGTCCCTTGAATGTGCTGGTAAAGAGATCCTCAAATGGAGCGGGCGAGTCAGAGAATCTTTCGATGATACTTGCCAGGAATTGCTCTGAGCCTGTTGGTGGAACCATCGTATAAAATATCCGTTGAAGCACTGGGTGTTCTTGCTTGGGACCTGGAGCAGGGGTGTCGGAAACTAAAAATACGGCTCCCTTGTGTCCGTCCCAAGATGGAACTTCGTGATAGATCTCATCAAGCCCACCGTCCGGGCGAGATTTTGATGCAAGAAGTGAGGTGGACACCGGTCGGATGACTGAGGGGCCTTTGAGTGCATCAAGGGGTGATGACGCTTCAGCTGCTTGAAAGCTCGTTACTGTTCTATGTGGTCCTTCTTGGCTCGGATTCATCATTTTTCTCTTCCCACCCTTTGTTCCTTAGGCAAACTCAACCTATGCCTATCGAAACGGTCACCGTTCTCAGTATAAGCCTCGCTACTGGCTAAGCAATTCGCGGCTAAGAGTACTGGATGGAAAGTGTGAAATCAGGGGGTTATGAATGGGAGGATGGGGCGCCCCCGGCAGGGCTATGTGAGTAGAACACAAAGAGCGTGTTTCCGTATTTGCGCTGGGAATTCTCTTGAAATGACACCAGCTCAAGGGGCTCGTACTCTTTTGGGTCAATCTGAACGACGATGATGCCACGCTCCGTAATGAGGTGTGGTCGCTCAGCGATGATACGCATCGCCTCTATCCAGAGACCTTTGTACTGAGGTGGAGCGATGAAGATGAGGTCAAATGCCTTAGCGCAGTTTTTGAGGTAGATGAACGCGTCGGTGTGACGAACCTCAGCTTTGTCTGAGAGCTGGGTTGTTTCAAGGTTCTCTTTGATGGTAGCGACGGCGCGTGCGTTGGTGTCGAGGAACACGCAGTGTGATGCTCCTTGGCTGAGCGCCTCTATCCCGATCTGACCTGTGCCCCCAAAGAGATCGAGCACGGAGGCTCCGGAGAGTTGAGGTCGCACTATATCCAAGAGAGGGACCTTCGCTCGATCCAGTATCGGTCGAGTCGAATCTCCGGGAACAGCTTTAAGAACACGACCCTTCGCGGAGCCGCTGATGACTCGCATGCGACTACAGTGTTCGGTTCTGATCCCAGTTCTCGAGGTAGTCCCTGATGAATGCGAGGAACTGTCCTCCGAGTGAGCCGTCAACGATACGGTGATCGTAGGAGAGGGTCAGGTAGCACATCTGTCGAATAGCGATCATGTCGTCGATGACTACGGGGCGTTTTTTAATCGCACCGAGGCAGAGGATTGCAACCTGAGGCTGATTGATTATCGGTGTTCCGATGATCGTTCCAAATACCCCTGGATTTGTTACGGTGAACGTTCCACCTGCGACATCATCCGGAACGAGCTTCTTGTTGCGGGCGCGTTGGGCGAGGTCATTGAGGGATCTCGCGATGCCGACAAAATTCTTCTCCTCTGCCTTCTTGATCACAGGAACGATCAGCCCGGTGTTGCCGAGAGCGACCGCGCAGCCGAGGTTCACATGCTTCTTGAGGATGATCTTTTTGCCTTCAAGCGAGCAATTAACATATGGGAAGGCCTCAAGCGCTTTGACTGTGGCTTCAAGGAAGAATGGAGTGAAGCTCAAGCTAAATCCTTCAGCCTTTTCAAAAGCTGACTTATTCTTGGCTCTCCAGTTCGCGATGTTAGTGACATCGACCTCTTGGATCGAGTACACATGCGGGCTCGTTTGTTTCGATCGCACCATGTGATCCGCAATCGCTTGGCGCATCGCATCCATCATCACAACGCGTGTGCCATCGGCTCCCCAATCCCCTGTTGGAGTAGCAGCTGCCGGAGCTGCTTTCGCAGCGGGCGCTGCTGGAGCCTGTGGCGCCGCTGCAGGTTGAGCGGACCGGGTATCAACGTACTTGAGCAGGTCCTCTTTGGTAAGGCGTCCACCTTGACCGGAGCCGGTGAGGGCATCGAGCTCCGCAAGGGGAATTCCGTGTTTCTCGGCGAGGCTCTTAACGAGAGGTGAGTAGAACTTCGCGCTTTGAGCGCTCGCAGCAGCTGCGGCAACTGGCTCTACCCGAGCCGGTGCTACCTCAACTACCGGAGCAGCTTTGGGAGCGGGAGCCTCCTTTACGGCTGCGTTTCCACTAGTTGATGGAGCCGCTGCAGCACCGCCAGCGGTGTCGATGATCGCGATCTTTGTTTTGACGGGGACAACATCACCCTCATTGAAGAGGAGTTCGGCAATCACACCGGCAGCTGGAGCTGGGATCTCAGAGTCGACTTTGTCGGTTGAGATCTCAAGAATGACCTCGTCTTTGGCAACGGTATCACCCGGCTTCTTGCGCCACTTGGAAATGGTAGCCTCGGCGATAGACTCACCCATCTGTGGCATCAGCATCTCAACTTTCATCTGAACGGCTCCTGACTAACTTGAAAAACAATAGTCGTTATAGACCTATACGAGATTAAGAGAAAGGTTCTCGTACCAGTAAGATGTAGGACAGTTGTCGCTCTTCGCGGCTTTTTACTACGTTTTGCCCAAAAGGTGTTTTAGAGCTGCGAATGTGCTCAAAAATAGGGGGGCAGAGGCTGTTTTTGATGGG
>JALRCK010000113.1 GCA_023262305.1 Deltaproteobacteria bacterium | reverse complement strand
ACCGATACCCTTACCATCCTGGGTGACCGAGAGGATGTTCGACGATGCAGCATATTGAGTCATCGGGTTGAAGTTGAGGTCGGTGTTGCTTGGATCTGCACCATTGTTCCACGTAATAGCCATCGTCAGATCGGGGGTGCCCGGAACGAAAGCCGGATTACGTTGTCCGTTTCCGTTGAAGGTTAGAATCTTCTCTCCCATGAAGCGGGGGAATCCCGTCTTTGTCAGAGAGGCTAACGGATCTACATCCTCGTTGTTCACATAGGCACGAACCGTATACTCGTTTGCCCCTGTGTGGAAGAACATCAAGCTCACTGAGTGGGGCTCTCCGAGGGAATCATAGACGTCCACTACGGTTGAGTACTCAGCAAATGCGTTGAGGTCCGCGTATGTGACAACTGGTGGAATAGCTGGGCCGGGGATTGGGATCGAGGCGACCGCAACTGTGGGGGATGCAGAGTTAACGTTTCCTGCGATAGTAACCTCATTCGTGGCGATGCTGCTCTGCTCGATGTTGTTTGTGTTAATCGGTTCCAAAGCACCTGAGCCGTTTGCTGGAAACCCAAGTACAGCGAGCCCGTTTTGATTGGTGATGAATCCGGCAGCGTCGATCTTAAAATCTCCGGCGCGCGTGTACGATCGGTCAAGACCGTCAGCAAGGATGAAGTAGCCGCTTCCAGAAATACCAAGATCAAGCGGTCGTCCCGTAAACTCAAGGGTGCCCTGCTCAAAGATGGTCTGAACCGCCCCAATTTGGGAACCGGATCCGACTTGGCGACCGAGAACGCCTTCACCCGCCATGATATCCTCGAAAGCAGCGCGATTAGCCTTGAAGCCGATCGTGTTAGCGTTGGAGATATTGTCACCTGACACTGAGATAGCCATACCGTGGCTTGCTACACCTGAGCGACCTGCGAAGAGTCCGTTGATTATGCTTGGCACGTTTGCCCCTTATCCAAAAATGTGCTGACCCGCCTCACGAGTACGAGCGGACGCCAACAAACAGTTATGTCTCAACTGATTTCTCTTCCCTAAAGGAACTGCTTAACAGAACGACGTCCGTGTATCGTTCCGGTCTCCCCACTAAACTTTTGGGGGGAGGGTTACTTCCTGTACTGCGCCAACTGAGTACTCCTGATTGCCGATCACCAACTTCGGATCTGGTCCCGGAACGAATCCGGTTACTAATCCACTTACCGCGGCGACAGGCTGATAGAAACCAGCTCCACTGGGTCGCGTAGCGGAGACAGAAAATCCATATTTGCCGTCCTTAACGCCAAGAGCATCCAACGTCAGGATATTCCTGCCAGCCTTCATGTTTTCAAACGTCTTGGAACCAACCACCTTTCCTTCCGCGTCGAGGAGATCAACCTTAACGAGAGGAGTTGCACCGCTGAGGTCAACTTGAAGCTGTCCACCCTGACCGCCACTGACCGTAACTTCTGAAGAATTCAACTTCACCTGCTGCCCCAGGTATCCTGCCATGGAGCTGATATTATTTTGATTTTGGGACGCCAATTTCTGCTCAATCGAGGTAAGCTTCTCAACTTGTGTGAATTGAGCGAGTTGAACAGCGAACTCCTTGCTGTCTACCGGCGCTTCTGGGTCTTGGTTCTTGAGCTGCGCAATGAGGAGCTTCATGAACTCCACCTGCCCCATCTCATCACCCTTTTTCGTGGTGCCGGACTGTCCCGATGTCGTCGCTGTCGGGGCGTAACCAGAGATTGTGCTCGTTGTTAGATCTGCCATCTTCCTTACCTACCCACTACGCTATCCAATGGTCTGCAGGGGCAATTCCTGCATCCGGAGTGCTAGCTGCTGATACATCAGCAAATTTGTTGCCAAATGACTTTTCAGGGGTTTGCCCCTGCTGAGAGGGCATTTTGCCGTCATTCTCCTGGAAACTCTTGCCGTCCAGGAACCCAGCGGTATTGGCAAAGGGAGCGGGCTCCTTCTCACTCAGCACCTGCACCGTAACGCGGTCAACATTCAGCCCGAGCCGACGAAGAGCTCCTTGAAGCTCATGCGAGTGCTCACGAACTGCCTGCACAACCTCCTGATTTTGAGGGGTTATGCGCGCATGCAACAATCCATCTCGCAGGGAGACATCACACTTCACCTGTCCCAACTGTAACGGCTCAAGTCGCAGGGTTATAGTTTTCCCATCGCGACTACGGGCCGCCTCTTTTATAGCGGTTTCGATGCGCTCCATCATCTTCTGTGAGGCCGCGCGATTAAGGTATCGAGCGACTCGAGGAGCTGAATCATTGTGGGTAGCTTTCGGCTCTGCTGATGCTCCTACACCTGAGATACTCGACGACGAGGACTTGGAACGAGCCTCACCCTGTCCGCTGGTTTGCGTTTTAAGAGTATCAAATGCTTGGCGCAGAAGAGTCAGCTGCATCGACAGCTCTTTGTTCTGATCCCGTGAAGGTACGAATCCCTCCACAACAGACTCCTGCTTCCACGCTGACAACTCGCGCCTCAAAGGATTGCTGACTCGATCGAGATCAAAACCTCCACCATTATCGACGAGCGAACCGTTCATCCGCGAATCCTGCTCGCCGCTAACCTCCTCCGTTGAAAATTCATTTCGATACTTCTCAAGGAATCGATCTAACTCTTCATCTCCCGTTGAGTGCTCTTGGGTGTCGTGCTCAGGTCCATGCTGCGTCCGGAGATTGGGACGCGCCATCTCAGAGGTCGCACCCCGTGCGAACGCGTTTTCGTCTGTGAATTCATCACTAACCTCAACCCCTTCGTCCTCTTCCTCGGTCCCATTCAACACCACACGCTGAAAGGCACTCTCAGTACTGACGCGTTCTCCAACGCTCTCAGATCCACCGAAAACCTCGACCTGCTCGGTCTTTTGTGCGTTTTGTGCAACTACCTGAGCAGCGAGTGTCTGTTCATCGACAGTAACCTTTTCATCGAGCCCAAGATCGCCCGTTTCTACGAAAACAACCTCATCATCAAGGATAACCTCTTCTCCATCGCCCTCAAGGTCAACCGCGTCTTCTACAAGGTTCTCAAGTTCATCCGACATAACCCCGTCGTCTTCGTCCTCACCATCGACGGCGGGACCACCGGTGGTACGTCGAGAGCACTGGGCACCATCAACGAGGTGGATGGCTGTCTCGGTCCCGCTACCAGCATCAGGTCCATCCTCGATTGGCCCCTCTACCTGCGCCCCGGTATCCGCATCAGCAACCCGGATCTCCTCCCGCTGCTGCTGCACTGTAGACACGGCCTGTGAGAGGGCGAAGCCAAGCGCGGACACCTCATCACGCACCCCTGCCATGCCACTACGGGCTCTCTCTAGAAGTTTTTTGAATTCAGCTGCAAGGCTCTCTTGTGTCGTTGAATCCTCTGACTTATTGCTTTCTTCAGAGGGCAACGAGAGCTTTGGTGGCTCTATCTCGTGCAGGCTACGGATCATGTATATCCTCGATGTGGGGGCGGCTTTTCTTAAGCCAAGTATCGCGTCCTGCAACGACCCACCCGGTTGTACGGAGTCTCTGGTAAGCAAAAGGGCTGCCAACTTCAACTAGTATAGGATCAGTGGGTTATCCTCGGTTCTTCCCCTCTCAAACAGCAAAAAATGCCCTTACAATCATGGAAGGCAGATTGTGCCAACCCTCTTCACCCGCAACCCGTACATCGTCTAACCGGGGGAGAACGGTCCATTGCGACACGCGCAATCGGTCTCTATAGTGCTGTTAGGAAACGATGGTGCGCCACAAACGACCATCAATGGTGCGGACATCGACTTGATGAGCTCAACGCTTTTTTCACAGCGTCCGTTCTCGTAGAAAAGGCTCCTATGGAATACCTGATCTGGGCACTAGCCCTCCTCTCAGTAGCCGTGGGTGTGCTGGGCACGGTGTTCCCCGCCCTGCCGGGCACCCCGCTGATATTTGGTGGGGCTTTCTTACTAGGATGGTGGCACAACTACTCGATTATCGGCGGTCCAAGTCTCATCTTCCTTGGAGTGCTTGCACTCTTGGGCATAGCGATAGACTTCGTGGCATCCAGTCTTGGGGCTCAGCGAGTCGGAGCGAGTGGTTATGCACTGATCGGTGCCACCATTGGATCCCTTGTGGGGATATTCTTTGCATTGCCCGGCATCATTCTGGGTCCCTTCGTTGGGGCTTTTGCCGGGGAGCTCCTGGCTAAGCCGTCACTAGGTCAAGCCACAAAGGTCGGTTTAGGTACATGGCTGGGTCTCATGGTAGGAACGGTTGCCAAAGTGGCGCTCGCCTTAGCTATGGTGGGATTCATCGTGTTTACCCTCTGCGTCTAGGCAGTAGGCTCTGTACCTTCACAACCCCGCCAAGATAAACCATCGTTAGAAAGCTGCTCTACTACCCCCTGCGTATTAGGTCGAACGCTTTTGTGTTTCAAGGCATCCAAGAGATAAGCGCCAATCCTTCTGCTGAGCGCTCTATATTCGGAGATACGCGGACCATGAAACCACCTCGAGTCGCCTTTGCCCTCATGATTACCTTCACACTCGCAGTTGTCGGGGTCGGCGTTGCCATCTCTCAAGGGCTCGCTACCGCATTCTCCGCCAACTCTGTCCTCAACGGAGTCATACTTGGAATCCTGGTATTCGGTGCCGCAGTTTCATTTGTTCAGGTATTTCGCTTGAAGGCCGCGATCGATTGGCTGAATACCTTTCGCGAAAAGCGCGAGAACAAACGAGCCCCTTCAGCTATCATCGCACCTCTTCTGCCAGCCCTCGGCAAGAACGGGGAGGTCCTGCCCCTTGGAACTCATACGACTCGAGCCATGCTCGACAGCGTTTACGCCCGCATCGACGAGGGGCGAGAAGTGGTTCGATACCTGATGAACACCCTCATCCTTTTGGGACTACTCGGGACCTTTTGGGGACTTCTTCAGACCGTAAGTGGCATCACCTCCGTTGTAGGCGGACTGAATGTTGGCGATGGAGACCTCAAACTCGTCTTCGATCGTTTCAAAGACGGACTCCAAACTCCGCTGAAGGGCATGGGGATATCTTTTAGTGCGTCACTGTTTGGACTGGCGAGCTCACTCATCCTCGGCTTCTACGATCTCACCGCAGGGCGCATCCAATCGCGCTTTTGCGAGGAGCTTGAGGATTGGATCAGTGCGGCACCTGCTACTTCTACTGACGAGGTGCCTGCGACATCAACAGCCATCGCACCCGCCCGTTACCAAGAGGCATTCATTCAAAATCTCGCTGACCAGCTTGAGAGGCTCCAAAAGGTCTTTCGACAACAGGAACAATCCCGAGAGGCTGAACGGGTCTCAGTTCGCAACCTCTCTGAGGGAGTATCTGCACTGGACGACCACCTGAAGTCTCAGCAGAGCGTTCTCGTCAAGCTCGCCGAACTCCAACAACAGGTGGCACCCGTACTGACACGACTGGGAGAGAAGCTCGGCAGCACCAATCAGGAGACGATCGAGGAGCACACTCGCCGTATCGACATGAACCTGAAGGAGATCGGAGAGCGGGTGTCTCGCTCAGCCGACACTGTCGCGAGCGAACTTCGAGAGGAGCTCAAGATCATCGCCAAGATCCTCGCCTCTGAAGAGGCAAAGTCTAACGCCTAACCGCTACACCGTATGAGCTACTCCGCGCGAAGAGCTAAAAGACGCAGTCTCGACATCTGGCCAGGATATGTTGATGCCCTCTCAACGATGTTGATGATGGTTGCTCTCGTCCTCGTCATTATGATGGCTGCTCAATTTGCTCTCTCAAACGCACTGAGTACACGCGAGACTCAGATGGCGGAGCTCGCCATGAGGCTCCAAAAACTCACGGATGCCCTCAACTTTGAAAAATCGACCGCTGAACAACTACGGGGAGCAAAAGCTATCCTCGAAGACCAGGTGAAAAAAGCCCAAGATGAGGCATCTGCCATCCGCAATCGCCTCACTGAAAGCGAGGGAAAACTAAGCGGACTGATGGGAGAGCGTGATGCCGCAAAGCGCGAGATGGAGAAAGCATTCCAGGAAACCTCAACTATCAAGGTGCAACTCGCTGACATGGTGCGTCAGATCGAGGATCTCAACAAGAAGCTCGCTCTTCTGACTGCCGACCTCGCGACCGCTAAATCCTCGATCGCCGACAAAGAGGTCAAGATCAAGGATCTCGACGCCAAACTGAAAAAGAAGATGCTTCAAAAAGTGGAAGAGCTCTCAGAATATCGATCTGAGTTCTTCGGACGGTTGAGAAAAGCTCTCGGAAACAGACCAGACATTAAGGTTGTTGGAGACCGATTCGTTTTCCAATCAGAGGTATTCTTCCAATCTGCGTCCGCGGACTTACAAGATAGCGGCAAAGAACAACTCGCCAAACTCGCTGAGACGCTCAAGGAGCTGGCTAAGACGATCCCCAAAGACATCAATTGGATACTGAACGTCATCGGTCATACCGACAAGCGTCCGATCAACAGCCCGCAATTCAGGTCGAACTGGGAGCTCTCAGCTGCTCGCGCCATATCCGTGGTGAAATTCCTGGCTGAGCAAGGGATCCCTCCAGAGCGACTATCCGCAACTGGCTACGGTGAGTATCAACCGACGGATCCCGGAAGCGACGAAGCGGCACTCTCGAGGAATCGGCGCATCGAGCTTAAATTCAACCAGAAGTAGGCGAGGAACGATTGTACACGCCGGCTGTGTGCCCCACTCGAGCGAATCGAGAGGAACACTCCTCACCTCAGAAGCGGAGCGACTCCTCCAGACCAGAGAAGAGAAGCGAATCGGGAGAGCCTGCCACTAACTCTGCTTGGACATAAGCTTGCCATAATCTTTGCCTAGCACAATCTATTTCAGGCTTATCGACGGAATGAGTGGGTGCTTTCTGTCAGATTA
>JALRCK010000112.1:6605-6913 GCA_023262305.1 Deltaproteobacteria bacterium | reverse complement strand
AGAGCCGAGGTGATTCCGACAAACTCCCACCCCATGAAGATAACCTGAAAGGTGCTTCCCATAAATACTATCAGCACCCCTACAAGAAAGAGTGCGATAAGGTAGAAGAAGCGAAAGAATCCCGGATCTCGATGAAGGTAGTGCCGCGAAAACACCCCGACGATGTTCGAAAGTACAGTCGCCATCAACACAAACCAAATATTCATTCCATCCAGCTGGAGAGTGAAGTCCACCGTGTGATGATTAAAGGAGAAGAGCGGATGATGAATCACCGGCATAGGCAGGATCCGACCGGTGATAATGTACTG
>JALRCK010000112.1:0-6595 GCA_023262305.1 Deltaproteobacteria bacterium | reverse complement strand
CGACCACAAGCGCTGTCAGGAGGGCCAGGGTCTGTCCCACCATCACGACCCCCTTGATCAGGTTTTCGCGCGTGCGAAGCTTGGTAAGCCCAATAAATGACAACGCAACCAAGGTTAGCATAGGAGCTAAAAAGACTACCGCACCACACCACTCTACAAATATCGCTGTCATGGAGATCGTCTCCTTTACCTAATTAATGGGAAATCAAGGTGCTCACGCTTCCCAATCACCCAGGGGTAGGACGACGGAATAGATCTTACCTCGGCAGCCTGCTCCTCAAATGGTACGAATGAGCCGGTGTGATCGAAGTAGTGGATGGAATTTGTCTCAGCAGAGTAGGTCATCAAGGAGACCCACCTGTTTTTGATTACCTTGGCTATCTGCGGCTCAAGCTCGAAGAGCTCAATGAGCTGTGCTGGCTCATGCTCAATCACAAACAGTAACCGCACGGGCTCGTGGATCTCAATCATTTGTGCGGGAAGTCCAGTGCGAAGATCGCTACAATATCCTGTCATCAAACCAAGCAATGATGTCACGTTATGCGGCAACTTTGTCCCTGCGCCGTACTTCTGGTTATCGATAGCCGAGAAGAGGTACTCTAGGTTTATTCCCATACATACAGGGACTACCGCTCGTAGCAACGTGCGCAGCATCATAAGGTCTGGGTCAACGCTCTTGTCGTAGGAAACGAGAAACGCCCTTCGATCAAGGAACAATCCACGCGTAACCTCTCTCCTACCCACAAAACACAACGAATTGGTGGCGTGCCCGTACTCTGGTCGCGGCTGTGCTATGTGGTGAGCCCGCGACTCAACGTGTGCTATGGCCTGCTCAACCGTCGACACCTTGGTATCGTCGAATCGACGACATCGCTCAAGTGCATTACGAGCTCGCGCCTTTTCGACATCGACCCTAAAAGCATCGAATATTTTTGTATTCAGATCCGTGAGGCATTCGGCATCAAAGTACTCGACTTCGTCAGTACATGTGTTGTGAAAGGCCCCAAGAAATGTCGCCTTGTCCGGAATGTCGATTCCCATCTCGCGAAGTTTGGCTCGCACATCCTTTCGATTGGCCATGGCGGCGAATACCCGCGGATTCATTCGCCCTGGTCGTCCGCCACATGCGCCGCAATCATATGCAGACCGAAACGGGTTGTTAGTGCTGAACGAACCATGCCCCATGATCACTACGAGGGGAGCGATCCGCTTTGAAAGACCCGTTGATACCAGGAGCGTCCTGACTCGATGCGCCATCTCATCGAGGGTGAAGCGCCCCTCTCCGACCGGATCATCCTCTTGCGCGAAGATGATCGCACTTTCATCAGCTGGATTGAGAAGCGCTCTCTTTAGAAAAAGTTGGAATCGATGAGTCCACCGTGGAGCTAGCGTTGAAAGAGAGAGCGGGAACAACGCGACGAGCCCACCTAGGGCAAGCAACCATCCGCGAATGAGCGACCGCGAGTGGCTCTCAACAAACATATCAAGCTCGGACCGCAAGGTATGAATCTTTTGAAGTCCGAACAACCTCTGCTCAGACCCCTTCTTAGGCCGAATCTCGATGTGGTGGGTTGGCACTACATTGACGGGACAGAACGGTGCTGGGCGCTCGTATAAGCTATGGAACTCAGCATCAACTCCAAAAAAGCCGGCAGTTCCAAAGGTTTCATAATCCTCGCTCAGCTCCTCAATGTAACGACGGAACGATTCCTCGCGATCATCGATGCAACATACGAGTTGGCACACCGGCTCTCGAACTCGCTCCTTTTTGTTGCGCTCACGATTGTTGTGAGTCAGGGCGACCCCTGCACGCGCATAGAGGTTCCACTCATACCCCTTCTGCCACACTCGCAGCCGATGCGGGCTGTCAAAATCATTGATGATTCGCACCAACTCAGCACGCTCCTCTGAGCTCAACCGCAGGAGCTCGCTGCCCGCCACTGGAAAGAGCTGGAACGCGTGAAAGAGGTGATAGGCGGTCGTCCGAATTCGAGTTTGTTCGTCATGCACATCAGCAACGCCGGGCCGATTTAACTCAAACGGCCGTTCCGACTGGTCTGTCTTGAGATATGGGTGCTCCTCTAGGTAGCTCTCAGCGAGCGACTCCAGTATGAGCCTTACTGCCAGAAACTCAGCCACAGATGCGGTGTGTGATATTCCCGCTACCTTTAGCTCACTCTGATGAACAAGCCCACCCCACCCCTTCAGGACGAGCGCCTTTCGAAGCAAAAACGGCTTGACCCGGGCACCTTCGACCCCCCGCTTCGCAAGTATGGCGGCTATAACATACTCACTTGATTTGTCCTTGAACGCTTGAAGATCACCTCGCAGCCACGCAGGGCGTGATAGCGACGCGTTACTCATGTGGTGGAGGAAGGCTTCAAGCAATCCGTGGGTTCGATCTACAGGCGAAAGGTGCGCAAGTCCACTATCGAGGAAAGAGCTGGTAAACTTGATCAGGTAGGGATTTATAAGCTCCTCGACCTGTGTGTTCTGATGCTGTGGATGGTGATTGGCGCCGTAGCGAGGATTTAAGGTGAGCACCTCTCTGGCGAAGATGATAGCGGCGATCCACAAGAGACGGAGTGAGTCTTGGGGAGACCAGCTCTCGGCTGGATTGTGAGCTAGCTCGCGTGCCCGCACTAATTCGTGCAGCCATGGCTGCTTCCAATCTCGAACGAGATCCTCGTACGCAGCGAGCCACTGGCGCAAAGTCGCCTCTGGCACCGCGATGTCTGACTCTTTGATATGCTTAATCTTGGCTGGAGAGACCTCCCGATGGAATCGATCTAGGTAGTGCTTCTCTAAGAGTCTCCATCGTAACGTCTCAGCGGTGAGAGGAACAGGCGCTGAGAAGAGTAGTGACCTCACGATCTTTCGCTTCGAAATGCCATAAATCCAAGGGACTCCCTCTAATCCGTCCTCCTGTAGCGCTCGGTTGATGTCTCCGTGGGTGATACGCCCCTGCTCTAGAAATCTCTGGTACGTCGCCTCGGGCAACGCCGTATTTGCCCCGTAGATATCAGCGGCCGCATCAAGCGCGTCAAAAAAATCGAGATCCTCAAAGTGGTGGAGCGTATTGTGGTGAACGAATGTCTTTATCGGACCCTGCGTGGGGAGGTAGTGTGCTATCTCCTCAATAATCCCAGCAAGCCCGAGACCCTCACTTGATTCAGCGTGAGATGAGCCCATAACGTCTCCTCACTTCGTGGATTAACGACTTACCGCCGGCTGCCCCATAAAATTTTCGCCTCGAACATACCGGCTCGCGGCGTGGTGCTCACTAACAGGAATGAGGCGGTCGAGACCCCGGAGGATAACCTTTCCACCCTTCGCGCTTCGATCGCGCTCCAAGGCACGCACCTCTTGCATAAAGCTGTGATCGACATGCGCCGTGTGAGTGAAATCGAGCTCAATCACCCCATCAGAGATAGAGGTAACGACCCGTTTGAAACTTATCATGTTACCGAAGAAGCACGTCGTTGGAAGTATGATGACCTTGTGCCCCTCCGTCGCCTTCCGTGCCCGTGCGACCGGAGTTACTAACGAGGAGATAGGCGCGCCCAGCATGATGCAGCACATGTATTGCACCACTACACCGATGACCACCCCAATCAGGAGGTCCGTGAAAAGCGTAGCCACAATGGTTGAGAGAAAAACAATCAGCTGCTCAACTCCTATCTCCCTACAGTGCTTGAAGTGAATCGGGGCCGCTAGACGATATCCAGTAACACACAGTACGCCGGCTAAAGCGGCAACCGGCACGAGATGTATAATGTCAGCCAGGGCGAGCGCAAAGAGCAAGAGCCACGCGCCATGCATAAAATTCGACCAACGAGTCTTGGCTCCATAGCTGACGTTCGCGTATGAACGGACGACTTCGGCGATCATCGGAAGACCACCTATCATGGAGAGGATAAAGTTACCAAATCCAACAGCCATGAGGTCTTTGTTCAGATTCGCTCGGCGTTTATACGGGTCCACTGAGTCAACAGCCTTAACTGTAAGAAGGGACTCTATTGAGCCAATCAACGAAAACATAATGATGAAATGAATGGAGGCTGAGGAGAAGACTTTAGAGAAGTCTGGGAAGGTCAGTCCCGCCACAAAGTTACTCGGAAGGTTCACCAAAAACTTGTCATCCAGCGCGTACTCTCTCGTATACCAAGTGTAGTTATGAGGCTGGGCGAAGTCGAAGGAGAGACAGAAACAGATGCCAGCGAGCACAGCGAGGAGCGGGCCCGGAAAGTACTTGGAGAGCTTGCCCAAAAGCATGGGAGCGAGCACAACTATCAAAACACTCGTCACACCGACCAGCGCGACGCGCGGGTTCATGACTACTAACGAGTGGGGAATCTCAAGAAGTAGATCGATAGGATGTTGGCTCAGAGGTTTCACCCCTAGTAAGGGGTGAATCTGCTTAGAAAAGATAATAACGCCGATCGCCGCAAGCATCCCATGAACCACCGAGGCGGGAAAGAAATCGCCAAAACGTCCGAACTTCAGAAACGCGAACAACATCTGCAAGAGCGCCGCTACCGCTAGCACAGCCAGAGTGTATCGATATCCAGCGAAATCATCCCCTTGGCCGAGCGTTTCGACTGACGCAATCGCGATAGCAATAAGACCCGCTGCGGGGCCTTTTATTGAGAGTTGAGAGCCACACAGTGGGGCCACAACAAGACCGCCAACGATGGCAGTAATCAAGCCACCAAACGCGGGAAATCCACTCGCCATCGCGATCCCCAAGCAGAGAGGAAGCGCTATCAGCGATACCAGCAAACCAGAGGTTATCTCATTTCGTAAATTTTCTTTGAAACCTTTTACACCATCGGAAGGAACAAAGGATGGCACGGGCGTAAAAGCCGCCGAACGCTTCTCCATAACAACTCCAAAAACTGTAACTTTGAGAGCTAATAAATAAATTTATCAGGCCTTAAGTCGAGTCTAGTCGTTGCTTAAAAAAGGCTATGGCTCGGCTGGGTCGATAGTGCGGAGGCTACGCCCGTGTTGTGTGCTAGTCAACTAGGCTCGTAAGAGGAGATGGATTCAGCGGCTAATTACTCTAGTCCGACCGCTAGGTTGTATCTGATTAAAAATATAGAACTCCTTGTGATACCTGGGCTACATCAGGGTAGTTTGGGCGGGCTCAACCATAGGCGTTGTTCGAAGATTCCCAAGCAAATCCAACGAAAAAACGTAAAGTCAGAGAACCGCCAACAAAACGATACGATAACCTATCTTGATGAATCCTCATCGGAAGTTAGAGGATTCGCCACCTCTTAGTCTGATGATACGATTCCCCTATCATGACTCTTTCTATCAACACTCCATGTATCGAATCGCGTCCCTTGAGTTCCGCCGCCGAGAGATCGGTATTCGTGAAGCTCGACGCGCTTCAGCCTTCCGGCTCATTTAAGATTCGGGGAATAGGCTTGCTGTGTGAAGAGCATGCGTCGCGTGGAGCACAACGCTTCATATCATCGTCCGGAGGAAACGCGGGACTCGCGGTCGCGTACGCGGGTCGCATGCTTAAGGTGCCAGTTGTAGTGGTTGTGCCAGAATCAACGACCTCACGAGCGAAAGAGATGATTCGAAGGGAGAACGCGGAGGTGATTACCCACGGAGTCTCATGGCAGGAGGCTAACGAACTCGCCCTCTCAATGGTAACTGAGCAGGACGCGTTTCTTCATCCATTCGATCACCCCAGAATATGGAGCGGACACGCGACGGTAATCGACGAGGTCGTTCAAGCGGGAATTAGGCCACAGGCAGTTATCACCTGTGTCGGTGGCGGCGGCTTACTCTGCGGTGTCGTTGAAGGATTGCGGCGAAATGGCTTGGCTCACGTGCCAGTGGTCGCGGTTGAGACCACGGGAGCCGACTCCCTTCACCAATCGCTTCACGCAGGCGAGAGGATAGAGCTCCCCGCCATCACATCCATCGCGACATCCCTGGGGGCGAAAAAGGTAGCGGAACAAGCATTCGCTTACACCAAGGAGCACGACATTCGAAGCGTTGTGGTGTCAGACGCCCAAGCGGTTAGAGCATGCCTACGCTTTATAGACGACCACCGAATTGTTTTAGAGCCGGCATGTGGTGCGGCGCTTGCTGTCGCATACGAGAAGGATCCCGCGCTTCTAGGCTTCGATTCCGTTCTTGTCATCGCGTGTGGCGGGGTTACGACAACACCACGCCAATTAGAGGAATACGCCCAGAAGCTGGGCGCCTAACCGGTTAGGCACCGGGGTAATCGGTATACCCCTTTTCACTTCCACCATAGAAGGTACTTCTATCATAGGGCGTAAACGCGACGCCCTCCTTAATCTTCCGAGGAAGGTCAGGATTAGAGATAAAGAACCGCCCGAACGCGACAGCATCCGCAAGCCCCGCCTCAACACCTTCTTTGGCGCTCTCAGCGTTGAAGCCTCCAGCGGAGAGAAACGCTCCCTTAAAGGCCGAGCGGAAGAGCTCAGCCGTGTCAGGAACATTCTGCACCACCGAATCCCCTCCCCCAGCGCCTGAACTGCGAGGCTGGATCACATGAACGTAAGCGATTCCCCGCTCTGAGACTTTGCCGAACACGTAGGGAAAG
>JALRCK010000111.1 GCA_023262305.1 Deltaproteobacteria bacterium | reverse complement strand
CGAGAGCTCTCTGTCATCGCGGCGCGCGATACTCATGGATCGATTTCGATCTATCCCCTTGCCCACAACGAGCACCTCGATGGGATCCTTCACCGCACCGAGATACCCGCCCCAGAGGTCACCCCTGCACTCCGCCAAGAGGCGCATACCATCGTCACCACCATCCTTGAAAAACTCAACTATGTCGGAGTTCTCACAATCGAACTCTTCCAGGCGGGAGAGCACGTGCTGGCAAATGAAATGGCGCCTCGTGTACACAACTCAGGTCACGCTACCATCGACAGCTGCGTCACAAGTCAATTCGAGAGTCACATCCGCGCAATCTCCGGCATGCATGTTGGTTCCACGGAGCCACGCGCCCGCGCCGTCATGTTCAACCTCGTAGGCTCAATCCCCTCACCTGGTGAGCTGAGTGCGATCCCAGATGCAAAGATCCACCTCTATGGCAAATCAGAACGGCAAGGACGAAAAGTTGGACACGTCACACTCCTCAACCCTACAACCACTACCGAGGGGATCCTCGCCTCGAAAGTCTCTGCTGCCCCGAAGCGGTAGTTCGGATTTGTCCTCTTCCCCAAACCATTGTAGCGTTTCCTTATGAAGCGCCTAACCTATGCTCGTGTTGTCGCTGTGAGCGCCCTGGTCTCCCAACTCCTGATTCCTCACAATGCCAGCTTTGCAACTCCAGTGAGCCAAAAACTCGCCCGCAGCTCTTCGAGCATCACATTTGGCGTTGACTCTCCAGCGCCCGTACTTACGATGCGGGGAGATGTAAAGACATTCGGCGGGAGCGTGGTTCTCGATCCTGACTTGAATACGATATCCGACATCAATCTTTCCATCCAACTCGACTCTGCCCGACTACCACCAGATCAAATGCTTCAAAATATCTTTCTGCAGTCAGTCATCGCTCGTCTCCAGCAACGGATCGCCACTTTTAGAAGCACATCAATCGATCATCTGAGCGGCGATGATTTTCAGGCACACGGCACGTATACGTGGCATAACAAGAGTCGTAGGGCGACAATCCCCTTTCGGCTCGTACGAACATCTCCCTTGGCAACCGAGATCCGCGTGCTCATGCGCGGCTCACTGACCGAAGCAAATACGCCCCGTGAACTCGCGGACTCAGCACCGGGAGCTTCGCAATCCGCAGGATGGGCTCAAGGAAAATTTGTGTTTGTGAAGTAACAAGCCGACGACTCTTTAGCGCCCGACAAGGAGAGCCCCAAGAGCTAACATCGCGCACCCCAGTATCCGGCTCATCGATATTTCAATCACCGGCACTCCCATTAAGCCAAAGTGATCAAAGATGAGGCTCGTAAAGGCCTGCCCACATACGAGGAGGGCAACAACCTGCAGGGTGCCAATCCGAGGAATCAAGAAAGCCGTTCCCATCACGAGCATCACGCCCGCAACCCCGGCGAAAAGGCTCCAGCGAGGAGCTTGCGATAGATTTTGAACGGTCGCGATATGACCAGACACAACCATCACGCCAAAGAGCGTGACAGCACCGATGATGAAATTCACAAGAGTTGCCGACATCGCACTACCGAGCGCCGTCATCACACGCGTATTCATGGCACCCTGAATAACTACAAGAGCGCCAACCGCGAGTCCCACCACAATGTTAAGATAGCCCGTCATATAGTTTCCCTAGTACTTCCTGCCCTAAGTGATTATTAACCATGAGCCCGCGACATCCTAGGTGAAATCACACCGAAAAATCCGGCACCGTTGCTCCGACCCAGCCCCATGAATGCGCTATTTTCCCTTCCATATCATTTAATGGCATAATCCCCCACGCTCTATGGAATCAAACGCTGCACAAGCTACTATTACCCATGCCGCCACCCTTCTCACCCAGGGCAAGCTTGTCGCTTTTCCAACCGAAACCGTGTACGGACTCGGAGCGGATGCACGCAATGAAGCCGCCATCGCAAAGATCTATGCAGCGAAGGGACGCCCCTCAAACAATCCCCTGATCGTTCATGTTGCAACGGTTGAGGAGCTGCGCTGCTACGCAGACATCTCCTCCTCCTGGAACCCGGCTGTCGTGAATGAGTGGATTACAAAACTTACCTCTCTATGGCCAGGTCCCCTCTCGGTCATCCTACCGCGCGGAAAAGAGATCGCTCCGAACGTCTGCGCGGGGGGACCCACCGTTGCTCTTCGCATTCCCCGCCACCCCGTTGCCCTCGATCTCCTTCGAGCCTTTCAAGGACCGGTCGCAGCACCAAGCGCAAACCCATCCATGTACGTTAGTCCAACAACAGCTCAGCACGTCCGAGATAGTCTTGGAGATAAGGTGGATCTTATTCTGGACGGAGGACCATGCGAGGTCGGTCTTGAGTCGACAGTCCTCTCACTCCTCCACGGCATTCCCAGAGTAGTGCGCCCTGGAGCGGTTACGCTCGACATGCTCCGGCATGCGCTCGGCTGCCCCGTCGAAGGTCCGCTATCCTCAGGCGAAACTCTCCCATCAGAGCTCATATCGCCGGGACTTCTTGCAAAACACTACTCCCCGCGCACACCGGTGCGCCTTCGAACCTCGCTTGCGCATGGAGAGAAACTTCCCCCAAAAACCGGTGCTCTCATCTTTTCTCACTGGCAACCCGAGTTTACTCCCCGCGTTACAAAGGTATTAAGCCAGTGCGGAGATCTTGAAGAGGTTGCGGCGCGACTCTTTGGCGCACTTCGCGAGCTCGATGAATCAGGTCTCGACCTGATCGTTGTTGATACCTGCGAGCCATTAGGATTGGGAGAGGCGATCATGGATAGGCTGATTCGGGCGAGCCGGCAGTGAGAGCAGCCTATTAGAAACTCTATCGTGTCAGAATATCCACCATCTTTTCTTGCAGAGCCTCAACTGTGAAGGGCTTTGCGATGTAGTTAGATACGCCAGCTTTCGCTGCTTCAATAATATTCTCCCGTCGCGCCTCAGCGGTTACCATTAAAAAGGGCATGCGATTGAGCTTCTCATCCGCTCGAACCGCCCGAAGAAGATCGATGCCCATCATCTTCGGCATGTTCCAGTCACAGATGATGAACTCAAAATCTTCAGCATGAAGCTTTTCTAGGGCGTCAACACCATCCATCGCCTCTTTCACATTCTCAAATCCAAGCGCAAGCAGCGTACGCTTGATGAGCTTACGCTGTGTCGGAAAATCGTCGACAACCAGTATCTTAATGCCTCTCTTAGACTCTAAGGTGCCAGACATGCGCGGTTCCTAAAGGACGGGGACTCGGGCGAACTCGACCGACAAAAACCCTTTAACCTCTAGAGGCAGAGATCGACAGGCGCACCAAAAAACTTAAGGGGACGCTTATAATCCCCTGTTATTTTAGAGGCTTGCGCGCAGATGTCGGTGGTATCTCTCGACGGTCATTCTCAACAGTAAGAGCATTATCGCCCCAGTCATGACCCACCAACGGAGAGTTATAAGGGAAGCGTCCCTCATCACTTGGATTATAGATCTCACTCGTAATGTAGAAGAGGTGCGCCTGAGCTGAGAGCACCTTGCAACCATGGAGCACTCCCGGAGGGATCTTAACGCACACCTCCCGCGCACCCGGAAACTCCGTAGAGTCTCCCATATCTATCACCATCTTGAGCCTATACGTTGGGCTCTCAGGGCGATTGTCGAAGAGCACCGTTTGAATCTTGCCGATAGGACAATACCACCAATCTGTCTGAACATGGTGATAGTGCCACGCCTTCACTACATCCTTCGCCATCTTGCTGTGGCTCCACTGAGCAAAGGACCCCTGACCAAAGAACGAATCTGTCACCCGCACAACTTCGCGAAAGTATCCTCGAGGATCAGGGTGGCTCTTCAGTTCTTTGACAATCACACCCTCGATTATTGCTTGAGAAGCGTTTGCGTTCATCTGATCCTCATCCGTTAATTGCTCCACTGCAGCACCCATACACCCTCCTACAAAACAAACCAAAAATCTTAGCTCTCACCCTGCGCGGCGATAACGCTTACCTGGTCAAGAAGCCCATTCACCGTCTCAACACTCCGCACTGTCGTGAAAGGCCTATGTCCGGCGGGCAATACACCGTGCTCCTGTTCAAGAGAACCATCGTCATTGAGATACATCGGCATCACTGGAAAAGCCTCTCGTGCACCAGCTAAAGCGCCAAACATCGCAGGCTGTGAATCTTTAAGCCCACCAACCCCTTCAAGTGGGATCTTTCGCGCTTTGGTACGAAGAACCATCAGGTCCGTGAGACCCAATCGATACAATTTACTCAGACCAAGCGCTGCATAGATCTCCTTGAGAGCATATCCTGTTCCCGCAGTCAGCTTCTCAAGCGCGATGTTGATGGCTCCCTTGATGCGTTCTGCCACATCAAGGACGCTCTCCTGATTAGAGAAATCGATTCCCCATCGAACCACCGCGGCGTTCATGAGGTAGGTAAACTCCATCTCCACATCGTCACGATCGGGGACTACCCGCACAAGCTCGGCGAAAAGCTTGGTCATTCGAGCTTCATAAATGAGCGGCTCGATACTTCGAATATCGTCGATATGACCTCGCTCCCTTTTGCCCTCAATATCAGCCTTTGCCTCGGCAACTGAGTACGGAGCGTGGAGCATCGAGGCAACTTCAGGCTCTGGAACGCCTTCAGCCGCCAGACGTTTCTGACGCTCTTGAAACGACTCCTCCTCAAGCATGGAGTTGGTTGCCACCGACATTATGGAAATTAATTGATAGAAAAGCTCCGCGCTGGACTCAAAGATGAGCGCAAGGAGTCGCGCTAACAAAAAGTGCTGATCGGCATCTTCTGTTTTAATGCCGAGCCAGGTATGTCCCTTGTCAGGAGTGTGGAAACCTTTGCCGGGCGGCTGCTCCGTAGGCTCCTCAAAAACTTTGACCTCAACATACTTCTCAATCAAGATCGCAAGCAGCTTGAGATCAACTATCTTCACGAACTTTTGGAGCAGCTCAAGAGACTCCGTCTCATCCGTCAGAGCCAACCACTCCCACAGATTATCCTCATTGAGCGTATCCCCATTCCACAAATCGAAATCTGTCAGCAGCCGACACTGCTCAAGAGACGCCATTAAAATGATATCAGAGGAGGACTGTAGTCCTGTGCTCTTGACCACCATGTACAAGCTCTGAGCAGGAAGCTGTCGCACCACCTGCTCTGGCACATCCGAGTCGAAGATGGATTTGTAGAGATCTCTGCACGTGTGCCCACGAAAGTGGGTTACAGCTTGGGACTCGGTGGAGCTCATTTTGCCGGCGCAAATGTAATGTGGATCTGCCGACCTTGGGCGGGAGAACGCTCATCAACGGTAGCGACATCAGAGAGGCGCTCAACGATCTGGTCGAACTTCTCCCTGCCCAGATCGATGTACATAGCCTCACGACCCTTAAATCGCATCACGAACTTGACCTTATCGCCCTCTGCCAAGAATTCTCGCGCATGCTTAAGCTTAACTTCCAGATCGCCGGAATCAGTTCGGTAGCGAAGTCGCAGCTCCTTGATAGTATTCTCCGTGCGATTCTTTTTAGCCTCAGCCTCTTTCTTTTGCTCTTTGTACTTGAACTTGCCGTAATCAAGGATCTTGCATACCGGGGGCTTTGCTTGGGGAGCAACCTCTACAAGATCGAGTCCCAACTCCTCCGCGCGAGTAAGCGCGTCTCGGATGGGCAATACACCAAGCTGCTCGCCATCTGGCGAAATAACTCGTACCTCTTTTGCTGTGATGAACTCGTTGATGCGGTGCGCGTCAGGGGGCGCTACTGGACGATTAAAACGTCCGCCCCGGAAACCGGGCTTGGAAAAAGGCTTCAAAAATATCCTCCTGTGGAAAGGTTAGGGAACTTCTACTAAACACGCCAATATTGGGCGCAGGCTACGTTAACCACTGCTCGACTGTGAATCAAGGGGTAGCTCTCTGAGGACCTATTTCTTCTTGGGGTCCTTACCCCCTTTTGGCGCTCCCTTAGCGGCTTCGGTTTTGTCACCCTCTGGGGCAGCAGACGGCTTGGCAGCCACTATTTCCCGGCACTTAGGCTCACTCACGTCTACACCTAAGCACGCTCCCTCCTGCTGCCGACACTCCTCGTTGAGAGCCTTCTCAAGTTCAGCTCGCGCATTAAAACCCAATGAGTTCAGCACACTAGCATTAGAGCTCATCTTGAGTGCGACACAGGTCCCGTAACTTTCATGGTCCCGCTTGCACGCCTCTGATGCCCTAATTCTATGCCGATCTATGTCGACTTGAAGATTCGCCTTAGCCATCGCCTCATCGTCACCTGACCGTTCCAGCCCCGGTAATCGGACAATAGTAGGCTCAGGGGTCGGTTTTGGAGGAACCGGGGTTGGGGCTGGGGCCGCAGCTTGGCTGCGAGCCGCACTGTGACTCCCCCCACCCTGAGGAGATGGACCCGTTGAAACCTCAGCAGGAACCCGTTTAACCCACTTGTATGAGATATCCGCGTTACAACGGAATTCTGCACGGACCTGATTGGTGAACGGCACCAGGCAGATAAGCGCCAGAGGTAGGTAAAAAGATGAAATTCTCGCTCTCATGGCCTGAATACCGAAAAAGTGGCGTCGTCGGACAGTTCGTATCAATTGGTTTAGTTTAGGTATAACGGTCCTTCCACCTGAAGTGCAAGGTTAAACTGTAGAGCCAAAACTCATCCACTTTTATCCAAGAGGGGACATGGAACAGAGCACAGGAGGTTTTTCTCTGGGAGTTGATAGCGAGTTCGATCAGATAATCGGACAGCCAAACATGACAGGAACTCCGGAGCGACGGTTATTGCTGGCCATTCTTGAGCGAGCAATCCTTGATTTTGTCGGAAATGACGAGCGCGAGCTTGAGCAGGCGGAGGATTGGATCTTCTCTCACAAGAATAGTGGAAGAGTTGAGAACTTTTCCTTTGAGTGGGTGTGCGAGCAACTCGACCTCGACCCGAATAAGATCGCTGCCAAAATCCGAGCGATGCCT
>JALRCK010000110.1 GCA_023262305.1 Deltaproteobacteria bacterium | reverse complement strand
GGTTAAGAAGATAGAACGTTCCCCCAAAAGAGATCATCTGCTCCAGCACGTCGCCCCCCGCCTGTGCGAGGTTTTGGTGATTTCCGCCCGAGTAGATGAAGATGATCACCACTGCTGCGAGGGCAGGAATCATCGGTAGTATCGCCACCAAGCGACCGGCTAAAGGACGGCGGCGCACTATCATGTAGAGTCCAAAGCTAAGGATCCCACACACCAAAATGCCTCGCGCAAAAGAGAATGCGGCGAGCGCGGCACAGACGAAAACCCCAAGAACTTTTATTCCCAGGGAAAGGTTCGTCAGTAACAGGTAAAATCCAAGTAGGAAGAAAGTACACGCAAGAACCGGACACCACTGGATCGTCCAACCGAGACTCTCATGAGTTCCTGGGGTGATAGCAAAAAGGGCTATCCCCAACAACTGCAACGGCAGCGCAGCTCTAACATGTGACAATATCAGGCATAGCAAGCCAGCATTGATAGCGTGCGTCGCCCAAACCAAACCAACAAGTGCTGTATAGCTACCGCCGAATGCGATAACAGCGCCACCCCACAGGAACTTAAAAACTGGGACTGAGCTCTCTGCAAATACCGAGAGGACCCATGGCCAGAAGCCCTGCACCCGCATCTCAGAGAGAGACACCAACTCATCACCGAAGAAGAAGAGCCGCTTGAAAGCGGTAAAGTTGAGGTAGAGAGGCAAAAGCGCCAACAAAACTGAGCAGAGAAGGATCAACAATCGCTTGGGCACCCGGCAACGGTAGTTGTCGTCCGGGACCATGTCAAGGAGCCTGTCCCGGCTTTAGCCCGGCAGCTCTCCTTCCCCCACCTCCATCCTCACCCCCTCCACCCTCTGAATGGTCTGCCCGAGGAAGTTTTCCAGGGAGATACACCCGGCGAGGAAGGCAGGTTTCTCAAGGGTGTTTAGGCCCTCATCGATCTGCTTAGTCTTCATATCTAGGAGGAAGCCTTTGAGCTGGGACTTTACGTCGATGATGATGCTTCGGTAGGCAAGCGCGGGGGGATCGGTCGGCTCTATGCTCCGATAGAGGCTCTCAAGCTTCTCGTGCGTCTGCCAGACCAGGCTCTCCAGGGGGGAAACGTCCACAGGCTGTACGGGTTTTGCGTTAAAGCCGTAGTGGACTTGTGGGGTATGCATGTTGTTTACAACAAAGTCGCCGACCTCTTCCCGTAAGGTATCAAGGGTGTCTACAAATATCTTTGGGAGGCTTTTTCTCTCTGAGAGGAGCGCGACTATCTCGGCTGGATCGATGCGGTGTGGGGTCGGAGGACGAAGCTCTCCCCACATGGGAGGGCGAACCCCCCGAAGCACGTGCTCAAATCCTTGAACGGGAGCGGTGGCGCCACCGCGGCGTGCGACTACATCGGTTTCCATAATTGTGCCCTCCATGGCGATGGGATGGACCGAGTAGTTTTCGGACGGTTGCGGGTGCAGCCAAAGGCTCGGCCCTATGCCCTTAATTTTTTGGATGCCGACGGGGTTGGTTCGGTGCGCCGGGAGGTGCAAGTGTTTTATGAGCCGCCACCCTCTCTCGCATGACCTAGGTCATATCCTGGGTTTATTCCTGTAGTTGAGGGTGGTGTCACGCCCCCCTCCCGGGCATTGTCTTCGCGTTACCCGCCTATGGAATCCCTCTCAGCACAAACCCGTATCCTTGAGTTGCTATCCTGCAAGTCTGAGACGATCAACTTAGTGCAACAGATGGGGGCCCTTTTAGAGGATTGTATCCCCGATTCCTCAACTTGGATCCTCAAGGCCAACCAGAGCGACAACTCGGTGAGGGAGATCTATTTTTCTCCTCGAAAAGACCATCTATCAACCAACACAGAAGATCGCCAACCGGTCGCTGCCAAGATCTGGGAACTTGTGAACAAACTCGGACCGGATGGAAGAATTCCAGATGTGGCGAGCCATGAGCTCTATGCCGACATATGCGCTATTTTTCGGGATCATCCCCCCGCATCTCTTCTCTCCTTGAGAATTCGTCCCAGCAACAGCCATGCGTGGGGGTGTATCTGCGTCGCAATAGGGAGCAAGACATCCCCACGAGCTGACACACGAGATATCCTGGCAGACGCCGAGCTGTGGGTAAAGTTCGCCGCGACCATCCTTGAGCGAAGGATCCTAGAGGAGCGATTGCGAACCGTTGAAACCCGGCTCGACCTTGCGACCAAAGCGGGTGGCATCGGAATTTTCGATTGGGAGATTCCATCGGGAAAACTCCATTGGACCCCTCAACAATTCGACGTCTACGAAGTCACCCCCTCTACTTTTACCCCCTCGTACGAGGAATGGCGGAGGATGGTGTTACCTGAAGACCTCGCTGTGATTGACGACACCCTCCGTTCAACGTTCCAGAAGCGTGAAAGATACTTCGAGACACGCCACCGCACGCGGAATTCACGCGGAGAGATTCGTTGGATTCGATCTCTCGGTGAGATCATCTACGACGTTCATGGAACACCGATCCGATTGGTTGGCACCTCTCAGGACACAACCCAGGAGGTACACGCCCGAGAGCAGATGACCCTTGATCGTCGCCGCCTTGAGTTGGCTCTTGAGGCGGGCGAACTCGGTTTCTGGGACTGGAATATCCCCTCCGGCGAGGTCCAATTCGGCGGAGAGTGGGCTCGCATGCTGGGGTATGTCCCCGAAGAGATAGAGCGTCATGTGCGAGGCTGGGAGCGTTTGATTCATCCAGACGACGCAGCGGCCGTGCATGCGGCCCTGGAGATACACCTCAAGGGGGAATCCCCCATATTTGAGACGGAGCACCGCCTCCAACACAAAAACGGATCGTGGATATGGGTCTTGGATCGAGGACGTGTGGTCGAGCGGGACTATCAGGGCAACCCGATTCGGGCGATCGGAATTCACGCCAACATCTCGATCCAACGCGAAAACCGTGAGCGGTTACGGGAGGAAGACCGCCGCAAAGACGAATTCCTCGCGACCCTGGCGCATGAGCTGCGCAATCCTCTTGCGCCTATCAGGACTGGACTCGCGATCATCAAGCGGGATCCGAGCGGATTAGCGGCGAAGCAGTCGTTAGGGATCATGGAGCGTCAGCTCGCCCACATGGTGCGGCTCATCGATGACCTTCTCGACGTATCGCGAATCACCCTGGGGCGTCTCAAACTGAAGCGCGAGGAGATCTCGATCCGCTCGATCGTCGAGATGGCGGTCGAATCGAGCAGACCAGCGATCGACGCCGGACGCCATAACCTTACCGTGAGCCTACCTCCTCAAGAGGTGATGATTGCATGCGATCCCACACGCCTTGCGCAAATAATCAGCAACCTTCTCAACAACTCCGCCAAATACACCCCTGACCGTGGCTTAATCTCGGTCACGGTCAACGTTAAGGTCGAGGGAATTGTAATGAGCGTCTCAGACGATGGTCTTGGAATTCCTCCAGAGCTCCAGGATAAGGTGTTTGAACTCTTTGGTCAGATCAATCGCACCCTTGATCGCTCTCAAGGAGGCTTAGGGATCGGATTGGCGCTGGTTCGAAATCTCGTGACGCTTCATGGGGGAACTGTGGGGGTCTCTAGTCCGGGCATTGGAAAGGGTTCAACATTTTCGATTACGCTACCCCCAAGTGTGTTGAGGGTGCCTCTTGAGAATAAAGGAGCACTCTCTCCAGAGACACAAGCGCACCCACATCGGCGAGTCCTCATCGTGGATGACAATGTTGATGCGGCGGAAAGCCTGTCGATGCTCGCGAGGCTCATGGGACATACGACTGAAGTGGCGATATCAGGTCTAGAAGCTCTTAAACGGGTAGCGACGTTTCATCCTGAGGTGGTGTTTCTCGATATCGGGCTGCCAGGCATGAGTGGGTTTGAGGTAGCTAGAGCAATTAAGGAGTCCAGCTCCAGCCCTCTGCCCTATGTGGTAGCCGTTACCGGATGGGGCAGCGAGGAAACAAAACGCAAGGCCCATGACGCGGGCTTCGATGATCATCTCACCAAGCCAGTTGAAGTTGCGAAGCTTGAACGGATTTTAGCGGAGGGATGTCTCAAGGAAGGGGACACAGCTCCACGATCCGTTGATGCCACGATGAGATAATGTGAAGCGATGACCGACGCTAGAATATCCCCTCACCTTCTGTCATACTTTCTTCATGACCCCAGCAGTGCGCGCAATTATTTTCGACCTCGACGGAACCCTCCTCGACACGATCACGGACATCGCCAACTGCTCTAACACGGTGTTGGCGCGTTGGATGTGCCCTACATTCCCCGTCAGTCGCTACGCGGAACTCGTCGGCGATGGTCTCTACAACCTGGCGCGCAAGGTGCTTCCAGTCGAAAGAAATTCATCGAGCGATGTCGCGGCTTTCATCGATGAGTATCGTGTCGAGTACCAAACCCGATGGAACGAAACCTCCTCTTACTATGCGGGCATTCCCGAGCTCCTTCAAACTCTTGTAGCACGGGGGGTCGCGCTGGCGGTTCTGTCGAATAAACGCGATGATTTTACTAAAGTATGTGTTTCTGAGTTCTTCCCCACCATCCCGTTTGGAGAGGTTCGCGGGGAGCGCGAGGGCTGCCCCATCAAGCCGGATCCGACCAGCACGTTAGAGATCTGCAAAAAACTTGGTGTCGAACCAGCACATTGCCTCTTCGTTGGAGACTCGGAGATCGATGTAGCTACGGCTCACCGAGCCGGAATGCGCTGCCTAGGGGTGCTATGGGGATTCCGTTCGCAACGTACTCTGGAGGAAGCCGGATGCCAGTCGTTTATCTCCTCTCCAGCTGAGATGCTCGCCTTAATGTAACACTCACGTTCGTCACAGGTCAGGCATAGGATTACGCAAACTGTAGTTGAAACACCCAATTTTCACATGACTTAGGTCATGCCCCAACATCCCCCCCCTTATAACGTCGTAAAACCGGTGGTCAGACCAGATTTTCGTTGTTAAATCTCTCATTTTTACCACACAACTATGAGCCTTTTGACCTATACTACCAGGGGACGACCGCAGCGAGGTTTGTATGTACGGAATGATAAATGACGGGATTCGCGACATGGTGGTCAGCATGGGAGGGGCTGATGCTTGGGGTTCGATTAGCAACGACCTCGACATCGAACCTGGAGGGTTTGAGCCGTTGTGCCCATACGACGATTCCCTCACCTACAAGCTCGTAGAGCTCGTATCAAAACGTTTTGACCTCTCCCAGGACGAGGTTCTTCGAAGATATGGGAGGCACTGGATCACCTACACCGCCTCTCAAGGGTACGGCGAAATCATGACCCTTTTTGGAACGGATTTTAGATCATGCTTGCGGAATCTTAACCTCATGCACGCGCACATGGGGGTCATGATGCCGAAACTATCACCTCCCCGCTTTCATGTTGAGGAGATCTCTCTGAATCATATAGTTGTTCATTACTATTCTCACCGTCAGGGACTCGGCCCGATGGTGACGGGGCTTCTTGAGGGGCTCGCGGAGAAATATCACGAGTCCATTTCAGTGCGCTGTGTTCCGAGGGGCACGCGATCGGATCACGATGAGTTTGAAGTGTCGTTTACATCCACATGATACTGGCAACAGATCAAGCCGCCTTCGATGCACTCTTCCCCTTCTCCTTCGTGACAGACGGCGATGGCGTAATCCTGACTGTTGGCCGGACACTGGCGAAATTATGCCCCCTCGCACACGTTGGTGAGCGTGCGTCAGAGCGGTTTACTATCACTCAGCCCGGCTCCCTCTCACCGTCTCTGAAGCCTGCGAGCCTTGTCGGCGAACTTGCGATTCTGGAATACACAGCCAATCGCGAGACGCGATTTCGTGGGCACATCGTGGCAACCAACTCTCAACCAGCCACATACATCTTTTGGTTGAAGCCTCTGATCACCCAACTCGTCGACATCTCCCGACTCGGACTTTCGATCGCTGATTTTGAGCTAGGCGACCCCATCTTTGACTTCCTGATGTACATGCAGGGTCAACTCACAAATCAAGAAAAGCTTCGCGAGACAAAAGCAGCAGCGGACTGGGAAAGTCGAATCTCAAAACTGCTCCTGGCCATATCAATTACCTCGGAAGAGTGTGAGTCAGAGCAGGACGTCTATCGTTCCGCCATCGCATCGGTGTGCGCCGCCCTTAATTGGGAATTCGGTCATGTCTACGTCGTCTCAGAGCGTGACAAAGAGCAGCTTGTCTCGGGCAAGGTCTGCATTAATCGGGCCCCTGACAAGCTGGGTGCACTCGAGCAACTTACAGGGAAAATGACGTTTTCGCGTGGCGAAGGTTTGCCAGGTCAGGTGTGGGAGCAGCAGACGGTAATCTGGGTTAAGGATGTGCGACGTAACTCTGAGTTTCTGAGAAGAGGCTCCGTTCAACACCTGTCAAACTTCACGGCAGTGGGGCTTCCAATTTTTGTCGGCGATACTGTCATCGCAGTGATTGAGTTCTTCACACAGCGAGAGATCCCAGATTCCGAGAACATGCGGAGGTTTTTTGACCTCCTCTCAGCGCAGCTTGGGGGAACGATCGCCCGACAACGTGCGGAACGGGCTTCCCGTCAGCACTTGGCAGGACTCGCCAACGCCTCAAAGATGGCGACCCTTGGCGAGATGGCAGCAGGAGTCGCACACGAGATCAACAACCCACTTCACACCCTCGCTCTTACGAGTCACCTTCTAAAGAAGCTCAAGGAATCAAAGAAGCTGAGCTTAGATATGCTTGAGGGACAGCTCGATAAGATGGAATCATCAATTCAACGCATGTCTACGATCGTTGGCGCGCTCAAATCGTTCTCAAGAGATTCCTCGCGGGATTCTTTTCAAAGCAGTTCACTCAGGAAACTAGTGAAGGAAGTCGTTCTCCTGACCACGCCGACACTTGAGGTCGAAGATATCAAGGTATTGGTATCTGACATCCCTGATGCATGGCTGATTGATTGCCGACCCTCTCAAATAACGCAGGTACTGCTGAATCTAGTAAACAACGCCTGTGACGCTATTCGAGACCAACCAGACCGCTGGATTAGCGTCGAAGT
>JALRCK010000010.1 GCA_023262305.1 Deltaproteobacteria bacterium | reverse complement strand
AAAGGCAGCTATCGTCAAGGAGATCCAACAGGACTACCTCAAAGGACGAGTCACTCACGTTGACTTCCAGACGTTGAAGGACGACGAGGAGATCACAGTTGATGTTCCAGTGAAGCTTGTCGGAGAGGCTCCGGGCGTTAAGAATCAGAATGGAATCCTTGCAATCGTAACGCATGAGGTAACCGTTCGTTGCTTGCCGAAGAACATCCCATCGGCTGTTAACGTTGACATCTCCTCACTCGCTCTCGGACAGTCTATTCACGCTGAGCAGCTTGCTCTCGGTCAGGGAGTAACGCTCGCCGATGACCCTTCAGAGACGATCGTAAGCGTTGTTGCTTCTCGCGCTGAAGAGGAGGCTAAGCCAGCTGCTGCTGCTGATGCCGCTCCAGCCGCTGGTGCTGCTCCTGCTGCAGGTGCTGCTCCCGCTGCCGCTAAGACGCCAGCCAAGTAATCTCTAAGTTTCCATCGTGAGTGCCGGATTTCAAACCGTAGTGGGTCTTGGTAATCCGGGCGCTCGTTACGATGCAACCCGGCACAACATCGGTTTTGCGGTTGTCGACGCGCTGCGGGCGGCATCGTTTTCAGGCGACGTGAGTGCGGTCGAGGGCGAATGCCGAGCGCATGCTCGTGCCGCGATCGCGGGCACGCTTTCTGGGTCGGGGTGGATTGAGCGAAGTGGTTATAGTGAGGGCTCGCTTCGGTTTGGCGAGTGGGCCGGGCACCTCGTTAAGCCTCAAACCTTCATGAACCGAAGCGGAGAGCCCCTTCAGGCGTTCCTCTCCTTCAGAAAGATCCCCGTATCTGAGGTCATAGTAATCCATGATGAGATCGACCTCCCCTTTGGGGTGGTGCGGGTCAAGGTAGATGGCGGCGAAGGTGGGCATAATGGCCTCCGCTCCATATCGGAGAGGTGTGGGGGTAGGGGGTATGCCAGGGTGAGGGTTGGGGTCGGTAAGCCCCCTCCGGGATCTCCTTTAGCGACCGCCCCGGATGGGGTAGCAACCTGGGTTTTGGGTCGTTTCTCCAGTGAGGAGCAGCCATTTGCCGAGGAGTTGGTAGCCCGGGCGTGTGGGGCCGTTGTAACCCTGCTTATGTCAGGGCTTAAAAAGGCCCAGAATAAATACAATGGGTAGCTCATAAAGCTCGCGCCGGTTGGTTGTTTTTTACACCCAATCTGGTAGACTTCGGCGGCTTTTAGGGTATTGGTGTTTCCTATGGCGGGGCGTTAGCCAACGAGCTTATGGGACCAAAAACACGACTGCTTGGCGCACGACTTGCGCAGGCGCGGTCGGGAAAAAGCGATTATCGATTAAGATTTCGGTAAAACTTAGATAAAGGTGTCAGTAATATAGGGGTTCCATGGAAGCACGCCGGTATGAGTCAGTAGTGGTTTTTAACCCGCGCTTAAGCGACTCACAGATCAAAGATGAAGTGAAGAAGGTCGAGGCTCTCCTCGCGTCAAACAACGCGAAGGTCTCTTCGGTTGATACGTGGGGCAAGAAGGAGGCGGCGTTCTCCTTCAACAAGCAGAAGTTCGGTTACTACGTGGTGTTCAACTACGAGTCTGCGAACCACGAGGCTCCCAACGCATTGCAGTCCGTTCTTCGAATCAACGAGTCAGTTCAGAAGTTCCAGACTCACCTCATCCACACCAAAGTTCGCAAGTTCAAGGGGAATCCAAAGCGTCTCCAGAATCCTCGCTCCGAGGGTGATGATTTCGAGTACGGCGTAGATTCCTACGAGTAGTCTTTAAAGATTTGTTGTTAGCTGGATAGTATCAAAGGAACCAGGTCATGGAAGTTATATTGCGAGAAGATTATCTCCCTCTCGGTTATGTGGGTGACACGGTAAATGTAAAGCGTGGATTCGCCCGCAATTTCCTCATCCCTCGTGGTGTCGCTATTGAGTCCTCTTCTCAAAACGAGAAGGCTCTCAAGCATAAGTTGAGCGCGATCGTTGCAAAACGAATCAAGAAGAAGGCAGAGGCAGAAGCTTTCGGGTCCACTCTCGCTCAGATCATCGTTGAGTTTACGCTCAAGGTCGGGTCCGGAGGAAAGAGCTTCGGAGCTATTACTGCGCGAGACGTAGAAGGTGCTCTCAAGAACTTGGGCTACGCCGTAGATCGTCGTCAGATCCGCCTCCTTGAGGTTATCAAGACACCAGGGGCTCACAAAGCTGAGGTCAAGTTGCACTCAGAAGTTACAGTGCCACTTCAGATCAAGGTTATGGCTGCTCAGATCGTCGCTGCACCTGCTGAAGGCGCAGAGGTCAAGGGCAAGGGCAAGCGAGGCTCCAAGAAGAAAGCGGAAGAGTCTGTAGAGGCTGCTGCTGAGTCCTCTGAAGAGTCATCGGAGAGCTCTGAGTCTGCTGAGTAGTCAAGCTAACGGCATTCTCATCATAAACGCCGCTCTTTCCGAACAGGGGGAGCGGCGTTTAGTGTTTAGTGGCTGGTAGGTGGGAGCTATTTTCTGTCTACTGTATGGCGGGAGATCTTCAGTTGTCGACGAACCAGAGAATAATGGGAGGCTCAACTGCTCGGCGCAGTGTCGTGCTCGTTGGTGCGTTCGTGGGGGCGTTCTTGCTCGCATGGCTCGCGGTTGTAGCCGTGTTCCTCTCCTTTAAGCGCGGGGAGTCCTCGAATGTAGCGGTGGTCCCCTCAGCTAAAGATGGGGTTTTTGCTGACGCTGTCAGCGTTACTCGCAGTGGAACCGTTCTGAGTGTTGCGCACCACACATTGCTGAACCCTTCAACTTCCGACTTTATGTTGTTTGTTTGGTTCAAGCTTCGCTCCGAGATGGCCCCGGAGGAGCGATCAACCTTTTTAGGAAAGTACGATCCTAAACGGGAGAACCCCGAGGGGTATGCGCTCGCCCTTATCGGTGGTGCAGATGGAGTTCGTCCCCATGTGTATTGGCAGAATCGACCGGGCAAGGGGCGATGGTTCGCGTTTGCCTCAACTCATATCATTCCGGACAGATGGTATCTGATGGCTGTGACGTTTCGAGCAGGTCGATATCTGGGTGTGCACATAGCTCCGCAAGATCCCGAGGCTTCACCAGAGGTTCTCGGGGGCTACGACTTGGATGGTGAGGTGATACCGGCAAGCTCCGCGAACTTGAGCATCGGCGCATTTAAGCGCAGTCAATTCCGTGGAGAGGTTGGTCCGTTCGGGATCTTCCAGGATATCGACATTTCGAAAGATGCCTCGACCATCCTCAAGCGCATCGCTCGGGATCCATCCTATGCAAGTGAACCGGTAGAGGAGAGGCAGGTCGCTCTCTGGGCTAGTCCGATTGAGGACCTCGGACCGTTGCACCTCACCATCGGTGATTAGCGCACCTCTTCTTCGGATCCCGCACCCTACGCAAGTTGGCGCATGGGGAGGCTCAACGTGCTGTTCCGATGCTCATGACGTCGGAGTAGATCTTTTCGGCGAGCTCGTCCGTTGGTAGGTCGTTAGCCTCGATGCCAAAGGGTTCCTCAACCTCCTCAGAGACCAGCTCAAGAGAGGCAAAGGTATAAAAGATTACCATCACAGCAAGGATCGCCCAGTATCCGAATTCAGCAGAGAAGGGAATCGGCATCGTAATGATGTACACAAAGAGGCTCTTCTTTAAGAAGAGGCTGTACGAGAAGGGAATGGGGGAATTCTTAATTCGCTCGCATGCTCCCGTGATGTCGATGAGCGAGAAGATCTCGGAGTTCATGAGGAGTGCTTGTTCATCAGAGATCACCTTGGAGTCCCGGAGCTTCTCTATCTGCGCAACAATCTGAGAGTAGGCATACAGGGGTTTGTGTTCAGCTCGAAGGTATTCTTCCCTGTTCTTGGGAAAGGGCTCCGAGGGTGGAACCTCAAAAGGTATGTCTCGGAGGTGATCTCGTAAAATTGATGGGAACACAGCGATCACCGAGCGCAAGAAAATAAATTCATGTGGGGTCTTGGTCGCGAGGCACGCATGGAGCTTTGATATGAGGCTGCGGCTATTATTAACGAGGCTCCCCCACAGTCGCCGTCCCTCCCACCATCGTTCGTATGCGGTATTGATACGAAAAACGAGGAGCATGGAGAGGGCAAATCCGAGGATCTGATGAAAGACCGTTGATGTGCGAATGTGCGCGTACCCGTTCTGTTGCAGGAATACAACACCACCCGTGGCAGCCCCCAAGAGCACCATGGTTGGAAGAACTATTCTAAAGGTGTCGCTTCGATGAAATTGAAAGATCAGCCGGAACCAATCCTTAGGGTTGTACGTAATCATTGTACCTCAAGAGTACTTGAGGCTGGTGCTCCTCACAACCTTGAGAGTCCAAAGAGAGGTTGCGGGTAGGTGAGTTGGAGGGGGCTGCGTTGCGGTTTGTAAGTGGTTGAAAAGGCGAGGGATAATGACCTTGCATCGCCCCTAAAACGACACTCAAGATATCGCACGCACCTGCCGACCTGACTCTTCGGATGGCAGTTTGTGAGGAGCGTGTATGTCGATCCCTTTCATAAAGCGATTGGGCGTTGTGTCTGTGGTAGGTGGAATAGCAGTGCTGTTCTCCTCTCCGGCGAAGGGTGACCCGTTCTCAGCGACCTACACAACTCGCGAGAGTAAGCGTATCACGGCAATCGGATCGACTGCTCCCTTCACGCGTACCTACTCGGCCCTCACACAAGACACTAAAGACCTTACCTTCTACGAATCCAAGACGGGCAAGCTGTTCATCGCGTTTGCTTCGATCGATGGAATGGTGGACGACTTAGGGCAAAACTCGTGCTCCACAACGGCACATTATCAGGTCTATTGGGCAGACAAATATCAGAACCTTCCGGCTGTGTGCGTCAGCACGAATTATTTAGGAAGTGGTGGGGGGAATGACGATAGCACGGAGCCCATGATCGGAGGCGTAAATGAAGATGAGGGGCGATACGTTGCTTACGAGACCGATGCTACGAATGTGATCTTTTTGGCTCCAACCAACACTCCGACCCAGACACCTACTCCAACACCAACCTTTACGGGAACTCCGGGTGCCGTGCCAAACACACCCACGCCGGTACCCACAACACCAGGTCGGCCCATCGGAGACCATCAGATCGCCTTTCATGATAGGAAGTGGGGCTACAACATCCCCTCCTGCTCGCAGTGCGACATCGGGACCTACCAAGTCACCTCTGGGGACACCACGTTGTCTATGAGAGCATGCAACGGGGCCTCCGAAGATATCTATTTGTGGCAGGTGAGTGATAGTGGCAAGGATCTTCTCCTCTCTACCACAGCGACCAACATGAGAGACAGTCGAACACCATCGTGTCAGGATGGTAATCCGACGGCTGATGTATTTGTCAGAGATGGTTCAAGGTGTACAGCCGGTGTACCGGGCTCTTGTTACACCAAGGTTGTCGACGACAATACGGGGTACCAGATCTACGATCCTACCTACGAGACTTTAGATGCTGACGTCCATAATGTTCAGATGATCCCTGATGGATCAGTTGTGGTCTTTGATACTGCAGCCACCAATCCGATGCGCTTCACCCCTGATATCGCTGGCTTCCAGGATGTTTACAGGCACACGAAGGATCGCTTCACGCGCATCACAGAGGGGATGGTACCGTTCTGTTCTACAGACGGAAAACTTCTTCCCCTCACCAACGAGTTCGGTCCAGCAAATAACCACAGCCAACGACCCACGATTGACTCCACAGGCCGATATATCGCTTTTGAGTCTTTCGCCACAGACCTCGTTGTTTGGGAAGATAATCCCGGTATGAAGTGTTCGACGCCTGGAGCACCGCATCCAGATGACATTCAATACATCAGCACGGGCGGGTTCTGGCAGGTTTATGTCTACGACCACCTCAACAAGAAGATTGAGCTGGTAAGCCCCAAGTATCGTAGTAACACCACTACTCGGATGCAGGGTGGAAACGGCGACAGTAGAAACGCGCGCATCACTCGCGATGGTCGGTTTGTGTTCTTTGAGTCGACTGCGACCGATCTGCTTCAAACGGCAACCACGAGCGTGAGGAACATCTTCATGTACGACCGCTACCTGAAGCGGACCTTCCTAGTAACCACCGGTACGGGGGGAACTGGATTGAACCAGAATGCGCAGCTCACGCATGTGAGCGCCACAAGCCTATCGATCGCGTTCCAAACCAAAGCGACGAACGTGGTAGTTGAAGGTCCGCTACAAGGAACAGCGGTGGGTGGGACTGTTCAGCTTGCGCCTGGCGGTGCAGAAACAGACGACCAGCATGTTTACATCGCGCGACACAGCTGTCCGTTAGATACGGATGGAGACCTCGTTCCTGATTGCTCCGGATTGGACAGCTGTCCAAATGATCAGAATAAGACGGAGCCTAAAGTCTGTGGATGCGGTATCGCGGAGACAGATACCGACGGTGATTTCACTCCTGACTGTGCTGACGAGTGTCAGAGTGATGCCACCAAGACCTCTGCAGGTCAATGTGGATGCGGAAAATCTGAGCTCGACTCAGACCTCGATGACACGGCCGATTGTAAGGATGCCTGCCCATTTGACAACTCAAAGACAAGCGTTGGAATGTGCGGATGTGGTGTGAGTGATGTCGATACGGACCTTGATGGCTCTCCTGATTGCAGTGATAGCTGCCCAACGGATCCAGCAAAGAGCGGCACCACTGGATGTCCGTGTGGATCGCTGAAAGATGTTCCGGGATCGTGCGGGTGTAACATTGCTGACAACGACGAAAACGGGAATGGGCAAGCGGACTGTCTGGATCCAACGGCGGCGACGCAGCCAAGTGCAGCCGCTTATGTGACCACGAAATTAAATCTGGCTAAGGGGAAGATCTTTAATATCCTCCGCATCAGGATGCAGGGTTTTGGTGGCAAGGTGACTTACTCGTATACCATCACCAAAGGTACCTACAAGTTGACGAAGACGAGTAAGACATCAAATATATCGCTGAACGGTCTTAAGTCTGGCACCTACACGTTCTCCTACTCAGTCACAACGGGAACGGGCGCCAAAAAAATTACGACGAAGGTTACAACAACGACGATTAAGATTCCTTGATCGTAGAGGGGGCATGAGCGGTTAGGGGGGATTCTTCTCCTCTTTTTCTCATCCCCCTCACCATCCTGCACCAGCACCGATGTCCTCAACGCGACGAGGGGAATTATTCATGTTTGGGGGTTTCCTCGGTTAGTTCCTCTTTTTTTGGTCTCTCAGGGGGCACCGGCTTCGCGATGCTCGTTCGTCTTGCCCCCAATTTGCGTTGTTGACGGTACAGTGACTTGTATACCCCCTGTCTCTTATTGAGCAGATCAAGAGGGGCCCCTTGCTCAACTACCTCGCCCTTCTCGATCACGAGGACCCAGTCGCAGCTGTTAGCCTGCTCATACTTGTGCGTGACGAAAAATATCGTAGGTCGCCTCTCAAGTGTAAGAAGCACGGTATTGATGTGAGCCTGCATTGAGGGCCCGAGTGCTGAGAGGGGTTCATCGAGTACGATGAGGCCCGGCTCAGATGCGACTGCTTGCGCGAGGGCGATGAGTTGGCGTTGCCCCCCCGAAAAGTTCGTGCCCTTTTGGTTTATTCCCGGAATGATGGTGTCGAGTCCCTGAGGCTTGTTTTCAAAGAGCACATCGCTGATTCCAAGTGTATCAATGACCGTCTCCGCCGACAGTCCACCCGTGCTTGAGTGGTAGAGCTCTATGTTTTCCCGAACCGAACGTCCAGGCACTAACGTATAGTCTTGTGAGAGGTTGCCGATCAGCACGTTTTTCTCTCTGGTATTGTGTGGTCCGATAAAGACGTTTCCAGATGAGGGGAGTATTCGCCCTGAGATGAGGCCGAGGAGGGACGACTTTCCTTGACCGTTATTGCCGACAATAGCCACCGTCATACCAGGAGAGATCGAGAAGCTTGTTTCCTTGAGAGTATCTCGGGTGGAGCCCCGGCGCCGCAGCCGCACCTTATCGAAGGTGACAGCGGTCGGTTCCATATGTGAGATCTTCTCTCGAGTATCGCCGATGGAACAAGCTAGGTCATTTAAGGCGTGCCGTGACGAGGCGAGCTCTAGGTCTGTGGCCTGCGCGCTGACAAGAGCGCCTATAGAACTGATTTTGTCTTGAAGAGGGTAGAGGGTCATCCAAATCCAGATAAGCGTCGCTCCGTCATAGAGACCTTGGCAGAAATAGGTAGATGCTATTCCAGCCGACCCGAGAACGGGCACCCAAAGCATGGTGTCGGTCATGAGGTCATCTTTTCGATTTGCTCGTCGAGCCTCGTTTCGCAGCCTCTCGGCGTTTGCTTTGATATCGAGAACGTGGTCGAAAACTCGCGTGTATGCGTGCATTTGTTGGAGGTTGCTTATTGATGAGTTGCTGGTAAGAGCGCGGTGGCCATCCTCATACAGTTGATAGAGCCTATTAACTTCCTGCTCAGCTGCGACCTCTCGAGACGAGCACCTTCGAGCGCTTCGATAGGTCAGATATCCACCGAGCGCAATGGGGAGTACCGTGGGACCAGCGCCGCTCCAGATCAGAACGCCAACGCTGATGGCGAACTCGACGATCTCTTGACTGAGGTCGACAATTCCATTTACCAGCTCTTTGCTTGATGACTGGTGGTCTTCCGCGAGGGTGAGGATTTCTGCAACATCCTCACGTTGTCGAGTCTCTTCAAGGAGTGACTCCGTTGCTCTGCCGAGCGATCTCTCAATCTTGAGATCAACCTCAAGTGTGTGCGTATCAGAGACAGAGTCATTGATGCTCGTAAACCACCGCCCTGCCTGAAACGCAAGGGCGCCTCCGACCAACCATGTGAGCGCGCTGCCGATCGGGGTAAGAATCTCCCGCGGATCCGTCGTAAGGAGAGGCTGCGTGGCATGCATCACAGAGGAGGCATCACCCAGTGCGACTATCCCCTGAGACATGCAGTAGGTAAAAGTTGAGAGTCCCGTGGCGGAGAGTGCGGTGAGTGCCATTCTGCTGATCCACGTTGCAGGGGAGATCCTCAGCATCTCGATGGTGCTGCGTTTATAATCGTCCCATTTCGACCGTGAGAATCTCGTCTGATCGATCTTCTCGGAGAGGCTCTTCTCCCTCTCTAGATCCTCGGTGCTCGCTCCTGTGGGACTGCCCTCTGCGGAGGGCTTTTGCCTGCGCGGTGCTCGATGAGACTTGGTGGTGCCCGAGCGTGTCGTAGGTGCGGCTGGTGTTGTCTGGTTGCCCTCGGGGGGGTGAGCGGGGAGGATAGCAGATGAGAGGTCAACGGGGTCCGCAGGTGTGTGAGCACTAGGCGATGGTCCGCTTGGAATCGGATCGCTGCTTTGGCTTGAATGACTCGGTTGCTCCCCTGGTCCCATCACTCCCCCGATGTGTCGGTGACCTATCTGTTGCAAAAAAAGGTACCTGGAACCTACTTCTTAAGCAAATTGAGCCCCTCGGAAGAGGGGATGGGAAGCGTGGTGTCGGATGTGGGGGGGGCTACGTACCAGCGCCCGCTTGAGAGCGTAAATATGCCCGAAAAGTGCTTAAAATGGAGCCATGGATGGTCCGCGAACCTATCGCTCACTCGGCTGCGGCTCTGCGCAAATTGAACGGGTGCCAGCACATGCACGCGTCGTGAGGGTGTTTGAGATATTGCTCTATGAGGCGACCCGAGTTCTTTCCTCCGGGCGGAAATAGTCCCAGCGAGGGGGGTGATGAGGGGACTTTTCGGGGGGATTGATAGACTCTTCAAGGGTCCCAAAGAATTCTTGCATGGGATCAAGGATGACAACGGCGCCGCTACTCGATGTGTACCTGCACCACGCGTGGGCGCCTCTGCCTGGGATGCTGTTCCTGTCGTGACTCACCGTGCCACGAAGCAGTTGGCTTTCGACCATGCGCTCAAGGATTGCGGCGCATGTCAGAGCCATATGCCGACAAACACCGACGCGAGCGGCGATATAGCAATCGAGGTGCACTTTAGAGTCCGGACCTGCGCCTAGTGAGTGGTTTAACTGCGAGATGCCCGAATGAGAACGGTCCAGGAAGTGTTCGTTGACGGTGTCATAGACCGCCCTCAGAGCGATGCTCCTTCGAAAACGTCCCTCAACGGTAGCTCGTTCAACAGCGGCATCATACAGGGTCGCAAGTGATACTCTTCTTGGATTGCCCTCATGTCGCCAATCTACCACGATCGCCTCGCGCCCAAAGGCGCCTAGGCACACCCTTCCTGATATGGGTGAGTCTTGATGAATAATCTGACGTCCCTGAAAGCGACCGTCATGCATGGGAATCGAGGGAAGGCGCTCCTCGACCAATCGAGTTCTCTCCCAACGAGGTTCCGGACCGTCTTGATCAGGAGCATGTTTAGGTGGTTTGGCCTCGCTCGGAGGGGAGTATACTTGTAGGGCGCTCGCGGGGGACATATGAGGGTTATGGCTGGTATCCTTGGCGCCGTCGCCCCATACGGGTTGGGAAAAAGGTCTTTTGTCGCAGGATATCAAGAAGCTCCCTACGTGATTTCATGAGATCGGTCAGTTATCTCCGATCGGTTTTCGGGTAGACGTTTCCCCGCTCCTCGGTGAACGTGCCCGATCAATCAGCTCGAACTGGTCGCGGAGTAAGCGCTGGATTCGCGGACCCTTCGACCCAACATTGAGATTCCCTTTACGGTCCGTTGAGGCGCACGTGTGTGCATGTCTGCTCAGCTCCGAGGCTTCTTCAAGCCAGGACCCCATCGACCTGGGACAGCCCTTACCGCCTGACCGGCGCTTATAATCCCCTTGCTCTGATTGGGGAGGTTGAGCTCAGGAAGTTTTGCAGTCTCGATGATAATCCGCTTAACTTCGGCAGGGGTCAGTTCAGCGTTCGCCGAATACATGAGCGCGACGATACCGCTGACAAGGGCTGTCGCTATGGACGTGCCGGTCTGATAGCCGTACCCGGTGTAGATGGCTGAACCGGGGGCAGCTATGGTGACACTCGTACGTCCAAAATTAGAGAAGAAGGGTAGCTTTCCCTCGAAGTCAACTGCGCCGACGCTAATGACGTTGTCATAGTCACGGGCTAGACCACTCGGGCACACGAAGGTTGTGTCGTTGTTGCTACCCTCATTTCCCGCAGCCGCAACTATGGTTGTTCCCGTTCGGAGCAGCTCCCCCAGATTGGTAAACGACGTTCCCTGTTTATTCATGGGCGAGCACAACCACGGGTAGGGGTGTGATTGACCCAGCGAGAGATTCACAACTCTAATCGGTACGCCGGATTGTTTCATTGCGACGACGTACGCGTAGGCGTTGTTGAGCGTCGCATCGAAGCGGGAGCCGGTTGCTACGGGAAGATACCGCACTCCTGGTGCGACTCCGGTGATAGTCGTTGTTTGTATCTTGGGCGACGACGCAAGAGCGAGCGCCATGGAGGTACCGTGCTGAGTGTCTCCCTTACTCGGGGAGTAGCATCCGGTCCTCCGCTCGACGTGATATCCCTGATAGTCGTCGATAAAACCGTTCTTGTCATCATCGATGCCGTTGCACGGAATCTCCCTTTTGTTGGTGTACACATTGGTTGCTATCTCTGGCTTTGAGAGATCGAATTCATCGTCCAGGATTGCAACAACTACCTCGGTTGTGCCGATCGTTCGCTCCCATGCGCTCAGCACATCGATGTCAACATCCTTGCGTGAAGAGTGGCTTCTACCATCGATGTCGGTATAGGAGACGTCCCCAGGATTCTCAAGTCCAATTTGGGCGGGATCCATGAGCATCTCCTCTCTCCATGATTGAGGGGGTCGCACGCCGACGACACCCGGATCGTTTGAGACGAAGAGTATTCCTCTCTGAGATCTCAGAGAGGGTATGGATTGAGGTGCAAATCCGTGGAGGCGGAAAACGTTCGGAGCAGAGCTGAAAGACTCCACCGAGTTCGGTTGAAGACTACCTTTGATGCGTGGGGTAGAGAGGAATCCCTGCAGAGCCGTTCCAAGGATCTCCCATGCTTTTTCATTGGCTGCGCTAAAGTCGCTATCGCCTGGTCCTGGTATCCGGACGTCCCATGGTGGGGGGAGTTTGACGCCGACGATCGGAAGATAAGGTCCGACGATATCGCGCCTCCCCGTCACGCGGGTTTTTTGGCGTTCGAGAGAGCCTCGAATTGAACGGGGCTGGGCTGTAGCTTCCTTACCCTCCGGAGAGATCAGGACTGAGGGCACCATAAGAAGGGCTGATAGAATCGCTGGTAGTGTTGTCCGTCGAAGCTTCATTGATGTCACACGTTCCCGGTACTCTTAAGAGATAAACGGATTCCACGGGACAAACTTGAGGCCCTGAGGCTCTCCTTGAGGGGCTGTTTTGGAACTATCATCCCCGCGAGCGGACGATAGTTAACTCCTAGCACTTGAGAGGAAACAATTTCTTGCGCTCTTCGATAGACAAAGTGACGGGTTCAAAAGGATTCAGCTCCTTCCTTGCTTGAGTGCCCGAATAAGAGGTTCCCTTATGGTATGGAAGAGCCTGTGTCATGGTGTTGGTCGCTCTATAGGTCCAGCTTTTCCTCTGGCGTGTGGCGTCTGTCTTGGGCAGCTTTTGGCGTGGTTTCTACCCGTCTGGACGTCGGCATACCTCGTCGTGTTATGGGGTGTGCTGCTCGTAGTGGCACCTACACTCATTCGGAGAAGGTTCCTTGGAGTTGGATTAGGAATAGCCACGGCGCTCATCAGTGCCACACTTCAGCAACCTGTCTGGAGTGCCTCTGATACCCAGGTGCTCGTGAGGATTGAGGAGCGTCCGGCACGACGAGTTCCAGGGGAGGTTACCTTTGTCGGTCGTGAAGTCCTTGGCGGCGGTAGTCGAGCTCTGCGTTGTCGTGCGGTTGAACTTCCGTGGAGGCACGCATCAGAGTTAGAGCGGGGGGATGTTGTGTGGGTGCGGGGAGCTATTACGCCACTTAAAAAGCCTCTCAATCCCTTTTCATGGGACGGATGGTTATGGAGGAGGGGCGTGACTGGTGAGATGAGGGCACTCTTTGTCTCTCAGGCCGTTCATAAGGAGACCTCCGCAGTTGATACCTTGAGGAACGCGATTCGTTCTCGTGTTGCACGCGTTACTGACGACAGTCGTGGGGGGGCACTTGTGCTTTCGATGGCTTTTGGAGAGAGGGATGTTTTGAGCTCTCACGTTGAAAACGCCTTTAAGGCGGTCGGTATGTCGCACCTCTTAGTAGTTTCCGGATATCAGGTGAGCCTAGTTTTTGGCGTTGTGTATGTCGTATGTATGCAGGTTCGCGGGTTGCTAGGTGCTCATGCGGCGCTTCGCCTTTTTGCCACATGGTGCGCGCTCGTGTGTTGTGGTGGGTATGTACTGCTCGTTGGCTCTGAGATGTCCTCGGTGCGAGCGCTCATGGCGGCGAGTTGCCTCTGTGTCGCACTTGTTCTTGATCGAGCGCATCGATTTGGGCAGCGGTGGGCGACAGCACTGCTCTTCATGCAAGTGGTTTATCCGTGGGCCCTCTTTGAGGTAGGAGTGATACTCACGTTTGCCGCGCTCGCAGGGATTGGAGTCGGAAGTATACTCGGGGGGCGGAGCGTGTGGCGTAGTTACGCATGGGTGACCGTCTGCACCTGGCTTATGACCTCATCGGTCACGGTGGTGTGGAACGGTTCGTTCTCATTCGTGGGGCTCCTCCTCAATCTCGCCCTGGCCGCGCCATGGTCGATTTGGAACTGTGCCGTGGGAGGGGGCGCTCTTTGTCTTGCAGCCGTATATCCCTCAATCGGCGAGGTGCCGCTGACGATAGTCGCCTGGGGAAATGAGGTGGTCGTCGCCGCGGTCCTGGGAATTGTCGGCAACGCTCAACCACACGATCCCCTTAGTGGAGCAGCTCGATGGACCACGGCGGCTCTCCTCGTTGTCGCCTCGGCGTGGGCAACATGGCGCGCCGTGCGCCGAGCGCATGAGACATCCATGAGGGCGTTAGCGCGGTAGGATTGCGCTGGTCGCTCGGATCAAAAGACCGTTAGGCCTACGCAGCGATACAAACGCTCTTCAGCTCGTCTAGATTTTCGATTACTCGCCCGACCCCTCGAACAACGCATGTGAGGGGGTCTGAGTCGCAGATAAATCGGATACCGGTCTTCTCGGTCAGCTTCTCTGCAAGCCCACGAATAAGAGCTCCACCACCGGCCAGGTGTACGCCGTTCGCGAGAATATCTTGTGCGACCTCTGGGCTAATATTCTCAAGGGCTGTGTAGATCGCTCCAACGATAGCGCAGAGGGGTTCCTGGAAGGCAGGTCTGATGGTCTCATTGTTGAGCTCCATCGAACGGGGCATTCCTGTGCTGACATCTCTGCCAAAAGTTTTCATAGTCAGAGGAGGCGAGTGATGAAGGAGGGAGCCGATAGCAATCTTGATCCTCTCCGCCTCAAAGATGCTGATCTCAAGACCACATCGCTGCTTGACGTAGCGCTGAATAGCCTCGTCCATCTCATCTCCAGCGACGCGAATCGCGTGAGTGTACATCGTTCCGCCGAGACTTAAGATGGCGATCTCTGTTGTTCCTCCGCCGATGTCAACCACCATGCTTCCGATCGGCTGCTCGATGGGGAGCCCGCTCCCAACAGCAGCGGCCATCGACTCCTCAACAAGGTAGACCTGCCTCACGCCTGATGACAGCGCTGCGTCGAGAACCGCCCGCTTTTCCACCTGGGTTATATCTGATGGAACGCCAATGACCGCACGAGGACGCACAAGTGACCATCTGTTGCGAACCATGCGGAGCATGTATCGGATCATCTCGGTGGTGACCCCAAAATCCGCTATCACCCCATCCTTGATGGGTCGCACGCACCGAACGGCGCGGGATGTCTTGCCGTACATCTGTTTGGCCGCGAGACCAACCGCAAGCAGCTCTCCCGACTCCGCATCGAGGGCAACAACGGAGGGTTCGTTAAGAACGACCCCTTGACCCTTCACATACACTAAGGTGTTGGCGGTGCCGAGGTCCATGGCTATGTCAGCGCTCATGAGAGCTGACATCTTTTTCCACATCCGTTTTTGCATGAGCGATTTTTTCTCTGGAAGTTTAAGCACGGGTTCCTCCGACTACTTTTCCGACCGCTGTTATTTGTCCAACTGCTACTTGCCCAACTGTTGTTACCGTCGACGCAGGGATAGCTCGCAGGATGGTGTCGATGTCGAAACCACGAGTGCGGCACGCCTTGGCCGAAAAATTCTGTATTCGGATGATGAATGGCTTCACCTGTTCGTTGAGGTGATTGGCCAACGTTCGTATCTTGTTCTGAAAGAACGTCGTCATCATGTTATCAAGAGCGACGAGGATATCACCGTTAGGTAAGCGTACAAGCGGAAAGTGCGGCGGTACCGCTTGCTGGATGAGGCGCACAAACTGTTCGCTCTGTTGAACCGCTAACGAGACGCCGTGACCAGCCTCCAGCTCTGCAAATGAATCCACCGTGATGCGAACCAATTCGATCGATTCGTGCCCGATAGCCTCACCGAGGTGATTAGTTTTTGTCAGGAAGCTGTCCCAGGAATTCTCGGTGGATGTCGTTTCCCGTTTAAAGGTCGTCCAGTACAGAAGCCGGGAGATCAGGGTTGCGAGCTCTTCGAGGTGTTTTACCTGGACCTTGGTAAACGAGACTGCTTTACGGCTGTCGCACATCAACACACCGCTGAAGGTGCGGGTGTTGGGGTTTTCGGTTGGCATCGGGATTGGAACCGCTACGAGGCTCTTGAGAGGCTCGGACTCCGTGTAGATACCCAAGCCAGTGCTGTCCATGTCAAACGGGGCTACGTGAATCGAACGACAATTCTCGGCCACCCAACCGAGCAGCCCGTTTCCTACTTGAATGCGACAGTCGCGAGCGAGGCACGAGGAGCTTGAGTGAACGGCTACCATCTCAATACTCCCGATGGCGAGGTCGGGGGTCAGATGCATGACCTTCTTTGGGTCAAAGGTGTCTCCTGGATTGGCGACCGTGAGGGGAATCGATGCGGGCGAGAGGGCTGAGGTGTCACCGGAGCGATGCGGGGAGGTGAGTAGTCCGGTGGGAAGGAATATTGAGCAAGTGTGCGCTTCGCTTACATTCGCTGCTAACTTAGCGAGCCGTTTTAAGTCTTCTCGAATCTGGCCGATCGACATGAATCTACAACTACCAACACCAAGACGGTTCGAATTGCGCCCTTAATCGTATACACCTGTCCTGTGCCACCGATCTTGCCCGGACCGGTAGCCTCGCAACCTTCCGTGAGGTGTGTACCTGATGGCGAATCACCAGGTCGAACTCCCTTGGGAGGGGCGCAACGAGAACAAACTGTTACTTTAAGCAGACTAAACTTATCAGAGGTGCGAATTTTCTACAACTGGGAAGGTGTATCTTTTGGTGTCCACATACCAAAAAAGTATTCGTCGGTGAGGGACCTAAGAGCCGGTCGTTGAAGACTCAAGACCGATATGCTTGTGCGACCGAACGGGATGACATGAGGCAGAAACGCTCGTTCAAGCGCTCCCTCACATCGCCTGACTTTTCGGATCGTCAGGAGCTGGTCTCAACGCATCCTTATGCCTCAGACGCCTCTCGGGGAGACGAGCCGTGCTCACCCGTCTTGCGAGAAGATCGTGCGCCATTTGTTTGAGCTGCTGGTGCCGAAGCTCGCGCGGCGGGAGCCTTCGCTCCATCGGCAGCAGCTCCTGGTGCCTCAACGGGGCGCTTCGCATCACGAACTCCCTCCATCTCGAATTCGTATTCATCAGGTCTGAGTCGCCCATCCGGAAGGATCAGCACCTGAACCCCGTGCTCCTTCTCAAGCTCGGCAATAAAGCCACGTTTGTTATTGAGGAGGAAGAACGCTGGAACGGAGGGGAGGCGAGCCTTAACCTTGGCAACATGCCCGACAACCACCGCGGCCTGGATCTTACGAAGAGCCTCAAGCGCTACCAATTCAGGATTCTTGATATCTCCCGTGCCGTGACAGTGCTCACAGCGGATGTGCGCGTGGCTGGTCAGGGACGCTCTTAGCCGTTGCCGGGACATCTCAAGGAGCCCAAATTTGGAGAGCCTTCCAAGCTCGATGCGAGCTTTATCGTTTGCCACTGCGTCTTGAAGCCGACGCTCTACGGCGCCACGGTGACGCTTGTCGATCATGTCGATGAAGTCGATCACGATGAGACCGCCTAGGTCCCGAAGGCGGAGCTGACGCGCTACCTCATCGGCTGCCTCAAGGTTGGTCTTATACGCCGTCTCCTCAATATTTGAGGTGTCGGTTGCCTTTCCAGAGTTAACGTCGATAGCTACGA
>JALRCK010000109.1 GCA_023262305.1 Deltaproteobacteria bacterium | reverse complement strand
GATGAGAGGATCTGTTGTGTACGCTTTGAGCCGGACTTCGGGTGGAGGTAGGAGAGGGGTTTATCCGCGAAGAGAGAGAGTCCAAAGAGATCGTTGCCGCGTTGTGTCAGAGCACCTACCGTTGCGGCGAATTCGAGCGCTTTGGCGTACGCTGAGTGTTGGTTGAGAGCGCGCATCGAAGCGCTCATATCAACCGCTAGGAGCACTCGTAGCTGTCGGTCCTCTTCGTAGGATTTGACGAAGACCTTATTGGTACGCGCGGTTGCTTTCCAGTGGATGTGCTTGACGTCATCTCCTGGCTGGTACTCTCGGATGTCGGTAAACACGAGCCCCGTTCCGCGAAAAGCGGACCGGTACTGTCCCATCAGATCCCCAGTCACGAGCCGGCGTGAGCGGAGTTGAATGCGACGAAGCTCGGCGGTGCGGGGAATGCTTACAAGTTGAGCTGGTTCGCCCATAGTGACCTTGTCCTCGTACACACCTAGGGGACTGTGACGCCGTTGAGCAGGGTTTTGATCACCTGATCACTATCAATGCCGCGTGCCTCCGCTTCAAAGGTAACAAGCACTCGGTGTCGCAGCACGTCAGGAGCTATCTCCTTCACATCGTCGGGCGTCACAAACCGCTTTCCCTTGAGGAAGGCGAGCGCTCGTGCGCATACACGCAAGGCGATACTGGCGCGAGGTGATCCCCCCCATTCAATCATCCCTTTAAGCCCGTAGGCGTCCCCGTTTCTTGTGGCGTGCACGAGTGAGACGATGTAGCGATCGATCTTTGGGTCGATATACACCTCATCGCACTGGACCCGCAGCCTGCCTAATTCGCTCAACGGGAGCACCTTCGACAGATTCACGTTGCTCAATGCTTTGTTCGAAGCGAGGTCGATGATCGCCACCTCCTCGTCGAAGGTTGGATACCCCACCTTTACCTTCATCAGGAATCTGTCCACTTGAGCCTCTGGGAGGGCATAGGTTCCCTCCTGCTCGAGGGGATTTTGAGTCGCGAGCACGAGGAAAGGGTTGGGTAGTTTAAAGGTCTCTTCACCTATGGTGACCTCACGCTCTTGCATCGCTTGCAGGAGTGCTGATTGGACCTTCGCCGGTGCGCGGTTGATCTCATCAGCCAGGAGAAGGTTCGTGAAGACCGGACCCTTGCGAATCACGAAGTCACCGCTCTGCGGGCGATACACCTCGGTGCCAACTACATCAGATGGCAAGATATCTGGGGTAAATTGAATGCGGGTCATCTTGGCATCGAGGACCTTGGTGAGGGCCATAAGGGTCCGGGTCTTCGCCAGCCCAGGCACCCCCTCAAGGAGGACATGCCCATCGGCCAGAAGGGCGATCAGGAGTCTATCGAGGAGTTTATCCTGTCCGATGATCTCGCGGTGAAGCTCCGCCTTGATTCGATGAAAGGTTTCGCTGAAGGAGGGGTCGTTGTGAGTTTCCATAGGGTATATTCCTGCTGTTCGACGGATCACCTGTGCCACTTATTCCGTTGTCGAAGACGAAAAGACGGCTTATCCTATTGACCGTACGAGAACTTCCCACTGCGAGGGCGTTAGCGGTTAAGCCTACAGCCGTAAGGCTTACAACCACCCTCTCAGTAAACGGTGTGGCTGAGGGATAGTTGTACTCGTTTTAGTGCCGTTCAAAAAGCTAGAAGTATCGAGCTGTATCGTGGTGGGTTGGTGGACAACCCGCGAATGGTGTGGTGAGGACCTCTGCCGGGGTCGGAGCGTGTGTGGACTCATAGCTGTTGAGCCTAAAAACCGTTTTTTAAGGAGCTAGTATGGGGATCAAAATCAACCAACCTATCGGTTCGAGCGTATGGGCGCCTTTTCTGATTCGTCTTGCTCTGGGTGCTTACTTTATCATGGCCGGACTCGGTAAGTTGGAGGTTCTCTCCGCGTTCATCGAGCAGGTAAAAACCTTCGGCATGCTCCCCTCGAACGTCTCTGCTCTGTATGCAACCCTTCTTCCATACATCGAGGTGGGGATAGGTTCTATGATGATCCTCGGGTTGTGGACCACCCTGACCGGTATCCTCTCCGGGCTGCTGATACTCTCGTTTGTATTCGCTTTCGGATTCTTTCCGGGCGGGCACGATATCTTTAACAAAGATCTGATTCTGTGCGCCGCGGCGTGCTCGCTGCTCTTTAGCGGTCCGGGTGTATACGCGTTGGATAATGTCCGACGGGTCGCACCGGCGGCATAGTCGGATAGGTTCAAGAGGATTTATATGACCGGTAGGATCGTTCCGTGGCGATGGAAGAAGAAGACTGTTCCGGTAGGGGGGCAGCAGGTAGCGGTCACCAACCTGCAGCGTCAGGTTAACCGACTCTTCAATGAGGTTATCTCCGGGTCGACGATCTTGCCCGATTTTGTCTCGGAGCCATTGCAGCAGCTGGGGGAACGGCTGACCACGTTTGCGCCTAATGTAAACGTTCGCAAGACTGAGTCCGCGGTGATTGTGGCGGTTGAGCTGCCCGGGATGGACGAGCGGGATGTGGAGATATCTCTTACCAGCGATGGTCTCGCCATTCGAGGAGAGCGAAAGCCTGACGGCGATGATGTGGTTGATGGCGACGCCTGGAGCTATTCGGAATCAGAGTATGGTCCCTTTGAGCGAGTGGTTCCCCTGACCGGTTTGGGCGTGAGGGAGGATGGAGTCGAGGCGACTGCATCTAAGGGGATCGTCACTATTACCCTTCCTCTGCGCGCCGAATCCGAGGCGCCCGCGAAAAAGGTCGAGATCCGAACTAAATAGCTTCTCGGCATTCGAAACGAAGGAGCTTGGCAAGGCATGATTCGCTCGGTGAGCAATAATGCTCTCCACCTATCTAAGGGTGGTGGAAGGTAATGCTTTTTGGTTAGGTGATGCGGAGGGTCTCTCCTTGATTAATCCTCTCACTGCCCTCCGTGTTCTCCGCGATACCACCACCAAGATGGCGCTTTAGATAGAGAGGGTCTTCGACGGATTTAGTGGGTAGTTATGGTCAGTGTGAGGCGCGAAATCGCTGGTTTAAGCCCTGAAAAGATGGTTTTCAGGCGCACGTTCACGTCCCAATCTGACAGAAAGCACCCACTCATTCCGTCGATGAGCCGATATAGATTCTTAGGGCAGTCCTTAGATAGACCGTTTCTCAACCACCTCAGATCCGCGCGTCACTGAGAGTGCGATCCTTTGCGCGCGAGAGTCGGTCGTAGATACACCGTCATCGCCATACCAGTAGCCTGCGGCGGCACCTGATGCGTCCCGGTAAATCTCAAAGTGCTCCTCTGCGGCAAGGGTCTCCGGAGTGTTCTTCTGAGGGGTGTTGCGAGTTAAGATCGTACCACCTCGCACAAACACCGGGAGATGCTCGAGCGTTACGGGCTCAAGGATCCACTGCCCACCTTGAAGCGTCTCGGAGGTGTCACCGAGTCGATACCATACACCTTCAGGAAGCCAGATCGCACGGGCACGCTCATCTCGGGTGGTTACACCGGCGACGAGGAGCTTTCCAAACAACATAAAACAGTCGCGCACCGGGTTTTTATCTCCGTCGAGGACGGGCTCAAGGAGTGGTGCTCCAGTGCGACGGGAGCGCTCATAGGATGAGTACCACTCGCGCACGAGGGAATATCGCAAGGCAATGGCCTCTTTGATCCTACGACCTGTATCACCTGGGTACGCGTAGGGCTCCTTGCTGCTCGTCAATTTGTAGGCGTGACCGCGGAAGAGGGGAAGGAATGCGCCGAGCTGGAACGCTCGCGTCGCCATATCATCCGAGGGGTTGTTGAAGAAGCCGGGGATATCTGGTCCGGTGTAGAAGCAGCCGCACAGGGCATAGCTCACGGCGGTGTCGATCGCCAAACGGAGGTGCTCCCACCACGCGGAATTGTCTCCGTGCCACACAACGGCGTGTCGCTGAACTCCGGGGTAGCCCGAGCGAGTGATAATAACTCCGCGCTTTTCAGGATGTGTTTCCGTCCATCCCTGGGCGCTGGCGGCAGCCATCGAGTAACCGTAGAGGTTGTAAAAATCTCGGATCGGACCGAGCTCTGACACGGCCGTCGCTGTTTTCTCACGCCCACCGTCAAAATTGGATGGCTCGTTCATGTCGTTCCATACCCCTGAGAATGGATACGTTTTCAGCCACTGCTTCTGAATCGATGACCACTGCGCCCGTACACGCTCTGAGAAGAAATCTGGGAGCGCCGCTTTGCCGGGCCAGCACAGGATCTCGAAGGTGTTATTTTCTGAGTCCTTGAGATAGGCGTCCTTCTTCAGAAGGGCTGTGTACGTCTCGTTTTTCGGATCTACCTTGACCCCAGGATCGATGATGCACACTGGCTCAAACCCGTTCTCCTTAACGTCGCGCAGACATTCCGTCAGATCTCCAAATGTTTCAGGGTTTCGAGTGAAGACGCGATAGCCATCCATGTAGTCGATGTCGAAATAGATCGAATCGCACGGGATCTTCTCTGATCGCAACCGAGCGGTTACAGCGCGAATCTCATCCGATGACATGTATGAGTATCGGCACTGTTGGTATCCGAATGCCCACGATGGAGGAAATACTGGGGTGCCAAGGAGTGTAACGAATCGTTGGGTAACTCCACCTAGGTTCTCGTCGGCAACGATATAGACGCGGGTGTTGTTAGTAATCGATTCGAAGAGCACGGTGTCGCGGTAGAAATCCCCGAGGTCCACAAATGTTCGGGCCGGATTGTCATGAAAAACCCCGACCCATCCCTCGCCGTTGGAGCCCTCGTGAATCACGATCGGCCATGCTTGGTACATCTGCGGGCGTGAGGGTATGTGCCACGGCTGATCGTTATTAAACAGATCGTATCTGTACCCACGGCGATTGAATTCCCCGCATTGTCCGGGCAATCCGAAGATAGCGCCGCGCGGTGCAGGGTAACGAAAGCGGGTCATGTGCGTTTCAAAATGCGTGGGCACGAGTCGGTAGGGGGTTGGCTCATCCCAGTGAGTTTGTTCAATCGACTGGATGTCCTCCAGGATCTTCACCGGTGCCACATGGGCCGCAAACGGAGAGCCTTCGCTCCTCCAGTAGACCCTGCCTCCCCGTGCCGCGGAGATGGCTCCCGTCTCAAGGTGAATTGTTAGTGCATCTCCACCTGCGTGTACCATCAGTAGTTTTGAGTGCGGATCGTGCTCAATAGAGCAACTTGTTCTCGCTAGGGTCGTTTGCGCTCCGGTGAACGGCTGCCGAGAGACACCTGTGTGACATCGATCGTAGCGAGCCTCAAGACTCCATCCAACTCCTGCCAGGTGCTCAATCTCAAGGTCCACCCCTTGGCTGTTGAGAACGACTCCCCCGTCAGGGGAGTTCTTGAAGCTGGAAATGATCCCAAAAAAAAGTGATGGTTCTGGATAGGAGACGCTCATATTTTTTGCTTAGCACATTTCTGTGAGTAATAATCGCCGAAGTTTGCAACCACTGAATCGTGACTAACAGAGTTCAAGCGCCTAGTAAAGCAGAAGAAGGGGAACACGCTCATGACACTACCGTGCAACACCGAATCCACGAGAGACGACCGAAACCAGGGGAAGCTTCACATGCTCACCTTTCCATTCGGATTAACGGAGCGACCTGATGGTGGGCTCCCCACCGTTATCTTGAATGAGGTTGCCAACTCTGCCGGCAAAGATGTGGTGATGTTCACCAAGGACCACCGGTCTCACGACAATTGGCAGGGGGTTAAGATCTCCGCTGCTGATCCAGGGGCGATGCCACCGGAACTCTTCAAGGCTTGGTTTGGAACGGGGTATTGGCCGGTGCTCCATCCGAAAGCTCACACCTCGGAGACGCTCACACCTGATGCCGTCAAGGCGATGTATCCGGCAGATAAGGCTGCTGTGGTATCTCAGGAGCTTGAGGCTGAGTATCGGGCGAAGGGGAGGAATCCCTCTGAGATTCCCCAAGTGGGATCAGCCGAGTTCATGGTGCGGTACGTTGCAAAGTACGCTCCCTCGCAGAGCGTGAATGATGACTTTAACCGCTCGTTTTCAGGTGTGATAGCGAGGGAGCTTTCAACGCTTCAACATCGAGGCGCAGACCTTCGGTTTAACTTCCAAGACTACTTCTTCAGTCCAACCGTTGGTCGCTTCGCGCCGCGCATCCGTGAAATGGGAGGTCGCTCGACGTACCACCTCCACACCACAATTCCTGCGTTGCCAGAGACCGAGGAGCTTCCGGCTCAGATCGTGGATCTAGCGCGTGGAGCGAGTCAAGCGGATGTAGTTCTTACTCACACTGAAGTCTACAACGATCGTTTGAGAAGGATCTTCGATCGTCTTAAACTGCCAGTTCCTGAGCTACGCACCTTTGCTCTTGGTATCGATGAAGAGGATCTAGCCAAACGGCAAGACCTCATCACTCCTGCGAACTACCACCAAACTATATCGTCTTTGAAATCGATGACTCCTCGCCAGCAAGCGTTGATACACGCTGCGTTTGACGCCGAGAGGCTTGGAGTGCCGCACCAATTCGGTATGTTCGACCGACTTGATCCAGGAAAGGGGCTCGATACCGTGTTCCTCGCGATAGACGACTTCTTGACGCGAGCGCGTTCGCACATGTCGATGGACGCCATTCGGCAGAGTTATCGATTTTTTGCGCTCCTCTCGCTCTTCCCATCGGATGCACCAGCAGACACAACGAATATGAAAGACGCATATGGGTGGCATGTGAAGCAGATCGGAGAGGCGATTGAGCGCAAGTGGCCCGGTGTTTTCATGATGGCCGAGGGATTAAGCGGAAAACAGCGAGATCTGATCTGCGCCTTAATGCGGGGTCGCACGGTGATTACGGGTGGCTCCGAGGATGGTCTCAACCAAGTAGTCATGGAATCGGCGTTCATCAATCGCGATAGACCGACCGGCGTGATAGCAGGTGAGAATATCGGGTTCGTCATGGAGATGGATCGTGCTAATCTTAAGCGCAATCTCCTCTCGTTTAGCCCAGGAAACGTCAGTCACCTAGTTGAGCGGATCAATCAGGCTGTGGAAAATCCCGCTGCC
>JALRCK010000108.1 GCA_023262305.1 Deltaproteobacteria bacterium | reverse complement strand
GAGATTGGGGGAGTAATGATCCCATCTGCAAGGAGCGCGCTCCCTCCGATCACAGCCGGAATGAGGAGCCATCGTGCATTTTTTCGCACAAGAGCATAGAGGGCAAAGATTCCACCCTCGCCTCTGTTGTCAGCGCGAAGGATGAGGGAGACATATTTGACAGTAGTCAGGAGGGTCAAGGTCCAGAAGATGCAGGAGAGCGCGCCGAGCACAACCTCCTCTTCGACCGTTGTTGCTCCAGTCACTGCTCGCATTACATAGAGGGGGGAGGTGCCGATGTCTCCATAGATGATCCCGAGAGCGACCAGGAGGCCGCCAGCGGTTACCTTATTGGGATGAAGTCTATCGGACATGGAAACGACCTAAGCACTCGTTTTACTGAGACGGAAGCTCTCAATCACTTAGATGATAACGAGCCGGTCGGTTATACCAGAAAACCGATCATCTGAATTACTTAGGAGGAAAAAATCAAAAACTTACTCGCTATGGGGGTGTTGGGGGACCCGGAATGGGCGATGATAGAACGGCTTTTTACAAAATGGCGTTGTGAACGCACGATGACGAGGGCTCTCTTCGGCGCATGAGCGCAGGATTGTGCCGGGCTCATCGGCACCGGGCTACTGCTTCGATTGGTTCTCCCCGTTCAGAATCGCCTGCGCGATCTTATTTGAGTCAACCTGATACGTTCCACGCTGGAGCTCATCTTTGATCCGTTCGGTACGACGCATCTTCTCAGCGAGCCATTGAAGCGCAACCGAAGTGAGTCCACGTCGGCGCCCCTCTTTGGGTGGATTGTTGTCTTGTCCGTCCATAACTGCCTTGCCTTCGAGGGGCGCATGCCACCCAGCGTGGGGTGCTGCTCCCTCTACAGATAGTAACGACCTTACGGGCCGATCTCTTGATGGTTTGAGCCGCAAGAGGTAGCCAAAAATGCCTCATATCCACTTGAGGAAATTGGACGTTTTTTTCTCAACTTCATGTGAGGGGTGGTTTTAAGCCATATTTTACTTGATGTTATGCACAGTGATAGAGTGCGCTTCTTAGCGGAACCCGGGGGTATCCGAGAAGTTCGGATATCTCTCAAAGCCTCGAGTTTGGGCGATTTGTGGTGTTAGGCGAAATCGGAGTCAGATGAACACAAAGCAGCAATCAGCGATCTCTCCACGACGAGAGGATGATTATCCAGAGTGGTACCAGCAGGTAGTGAAAGCGGCCGATCTCGCGGAGAATTCCGCTGTGCGTGGGTGCATGGTGATCAAGCCCTGGGGTTATGGCATCTGGGAGAATTTGCAACGCCAGATGGATAAGCGCATTAAGGAGACGGGGCACAGTAATGCGTATTTCCCCCTCTTCATTCCGTTGAGTTACCTTGAAAAAGAGGCTTCGCACGTTGAAGGATTCGCCAAAGAGTGCGCGGTCGTAACGCACCACCGTTTAGAAGCGCGTGACGGAAAGCTCGTACCGACGGGTGAGCTTGATGAGCCGCTCATCGTTCGGCCGACCTCAGAGACCATCATCGGGGAGTCGTTTGCCAAGTGGGTTCAGTCCTACAGAGATCTTCCGATCCTTATCAACCAGTGGGCTAACGTGGTTCGTTGGGAGATGAGAACGCGCCTCTTCTTGAGAACCGCTGAGTTCCTCTGGCAAGAGGGGCACACCGCGCACGCCACAGCACAAGAGGCTGTTGAAGAGACGATGAAGATGTTGGAAGTGTATCGCGAAGTTGTCGAGGATGTTCTCGCGATGCCGGTTATTGTCGGCGAGAAGATTCCTGAAGAGCGATTCCCGGGCGCGGTTGACACCTACTGTATTGAGGCGATGATGCAAGACCGCAAGGCCTTGCAGGCTGGAACATCGCACTTCCTCGGGCAAAATTTTGCAAAGGCGTCAGAGATTAAGTTCCTCAATCAAGAGGGCGTGATCGAGCACGCTTACACAACATCATGGGGAACTTCAACGCGCCTGATCGGCGGCATGATTATGACTCACGGAGACGATGACGGATTGCGGGTTCCACCAAAGGTTGCACCTAAGCACGTTGTCATCCTTCCAGTTGTTCCGAAGCCTGAGACCGAAGCTGCAGTGTTTGAGTATGCTGAGGCTCTCGCCGCAGCGATTCGTGCGCATAGCTATAACGGCTCTCCTATCGAGGTGATCGTTGATCGCAGAGATATTCGCGGCGGAGACAAGAGCTGGGAGTGGGTCAAAAAGGGCATTCCGGTGCGTCTCGAGGTCGGGCCGCGTGATATCGAGGGACGAAAAGCCGTTGTGTACCGGCGCGATCAGGGCCCGCGAGACAAAGCTTTCGTCGCCTTCGATGAGGTTGTTTCAGGGATGCCCGCGCTCCTTGAGTCGATCCAGAAGAGCTACTTCGAACAAGCCAAAGCGTACCGCGATGCCAACATCCGACGGGACATTGCGAACTTTGATGACTTTAAAAAATTCTTCACTCCGAAGAATGAGGATAAGCCGGAGATTCACGGCGGATTCGTTTTGGCGAAGTGGTCCGGAGATCCAGAGGGGCTCGCTAAGTTGCAGGATCTTAAAGTGACGATACGGTGCCTACCGCTTGAGCAGAGTGGTACTGCCGGAACGTGTGTGGTGACCGGAAAGCCTGCAACCAGGGATGCCGTATTCGCAAAGGCTTACTAAGTACGACCGTCCAACATTCTCCACAACTAGCATCGGCCCAGGATGTTGCGCGACCGATTACGTTCTAGGGGATAGCTCAAGGAGATCACCCACCATCGCTCGGGTTTGTGCGTTGGTTCCGGGAGTCACAAGCAGCTCTTCAAGACCGATTTTCACAAAGGCTGAATGGCTTGCGTATAAGCCCTCAATGAGATCTCGGGAGAGGGGGATCCATTGAGCTGCGCGTGCATCGCTTCCGGCTGTTGGTGTAGTTTTAAGGAGTGGATCTGCATCTCCAAGGTGTTCATGAAACACCACGGTTTCCATCCAGGCGTTGTCGGTGTTTCGAGGATCATCGACATACCCGCGATAGAGCTCCCGCGTCTTAACGGAGGTTGTTGCTGAAATGCCAGCCTCCTCTTTGAGCTCCCGCATGGCGGCTCGGGATGCGGATTCTCCCGGATCGATCATGCCACCAGGGATCGCCCACTGACCACTTTTCCGCTGAATCAGCAGCGCCTCCAAGGATTGTGTAGTAGTGTTGAATCTCGTCAAAAGAAGATCCGCGGCGTGATTGGGACCCCAGAGGTAAAGACCACCTCGTCCACTGATGCCGGTTCGCCCGCGAGGATTGAGGGGCTCTCCCGTAGCTCCGTCTATGCGGATGCATCCGGGCTCATACGAGGCTAGGACACGCGCCACATCAGAAAAGCGCGTGGGGTCGGGAGATTTCTCGAGAGTCGAGGGGGCCTCGTATCGTGGAGGTGCGTATTCAGGATAGGGAGAGCGCCACTTTACAAGATGGTCAGGCACATGAAATCGCTCGGGATAGTCAGCGGGTCTCTCTGAGCGAGCCTTGTTGTGCGCCTGTGGTTCGTTTGGCGCGACCGACCGTCGCGCCGCGTGACTTGTGATTTCAGCCATGGTGAGCCCCCTTTTGTACCTCTCAGCGGGAACGCGACTGCGCGCTCTAACCACAGTGTACTACTGTGGGTGAGAGGGTCCTAAAGAAGTTATGGAAACGAGGTGCTTTTGTGGCTCGTATTCCTGTAACTCCCTTAGGAGACTACGCCGCCATAGCGGCCAGTGACTCAGGAGAATCGATATTCACGCGTGGGACCGATGAGTTGATTCGCTTCACGAGACCGGTGAGAACGTTACCAGCGCCGTACTCCCACACCGCATCCGGGCTCCTGTCCTTCATCACGTTCTCAACGCACTCAACCCAACGAACGCGACCACACACTTGAAGTGCGAGGTTCTCTCGGATCGCCTCTGGGTCGTTGGTGAAGGAGGCGTTGTAGTTTTGGTAGACGGGGAATTTTGGTGTATTGATCTTGATACCAGCGAGATCAACTCGAAGGCGTTCCTCTGCTGGCTTCATCAAGGTGCAATGGAATGGGGCGCTCACTGGGAGATCGATCACCTTTGCTGTTCCCAGCTTCTCTACGAACGCTGCGACTCCAGCTACCGAACCCGCGACAACGATCTGACCAGGCGCGTTAATGTTTGCAATCTCAGCTACGGCGACGCCGCTTGCATCTATAGCGGCTTGAAGTTCTGAGACCTCTTTGCCGAGCACTGCTACCATGCGACCTGTGCCGACAGGCACAGCCTCTTGCATATAGCGACCACGCTTGTTCACAAGACGGACGGCATCCTCAAATGTGATCGCCTCAGCGGCAACGAGAGCGGAGTATTCGCCGAGGGAGTGACCGGCAGCGGCTACTATTTTGTGAGCGCTTGCTTGGGGCTGTGATTGTGCGAGACGAAAACAGATCGTGCTGACTGTTAATATCGCTGGTTGCGTGATCTCAGTGAGGGTGAGTTTTTCGGCTGGTCCCTCAAAGCATATCTGAGAGAGAGAAAAGCCAAGCGCTTCATCGGCTTTGGCAAAAAGCTCCTTGGCGATGTCGTACTGCTCAAAGAGCTGGCGTCCCATACCAACTTTTTGGGAGCCCTGTCCGGGAAATAATGCAAAGATATTAGCCATATAGGTCCTTTTGGCCCCCTTCTAGGTCTCATATCAAGGATTTGTAGGGGCGCGCCGATAATTCAGGTACGGAGGACTGATGTCAAGAGACGAGGTACCGACATATTCAACTGACCGCGAGGCGCGGATGCCCTCGGTGTTGATTGTTGATGACGATCCTCTCATCGTGGCACTGCTCACAGGTCTTCTCACATCCAAAGAGTACTCTGTCAAAAAGTGCTACAACGGCACGGATGCACTGGAAGTCGTAAAGTCTCAGCCCATCGACCTTATTATTTGTGATGTGGTCATGCCCTCAATGAGTGGCTATGAGTTTCTGGAGAGGGTGCGACACGAGGTTGGACCTCACGTGCCCTTCATCTTTCTGACTCCCGCTGATGGTGAGCGCGCACGTAAAGCGAAGCTTCAAAAAGGGGTCCAGCACTCTGTTGCTAAGCCGGTCGATCCTCAAGCTCTTCTGGGGGCAGTGCGCGAAGCGCTCGGGCGGCAGACCATGGCTGACACGCTCACGAAACGAGATTTCGATGCGTATCGAAAACGTGTTGTTCATACCCTGTCACATGAGTTTCGGACTCCCTTGAGTGCGATTAACATTGGAATGGAGCTGCTCCTTGAGCACAAGAACTCGCTTGATTCAGAGAAAGCGGCGAATCTACTTGAGGCGGTGCGCCGCGGAGGGCTACGACTTGAAAGATTGGTAAAAGACTTCCTGATATTGCAGCAGATGGAGGCGGGGATCACGCAAGAGATCTTTGCTTCTCACGCTTCACTCGTTTCTGTGTCGGAGCTTGTTGAGCGTTTCATGAGTTTCCGCGCTCCAGCGTATCAACAAGAGGGTGTTGAGATCCTCGTATCGGATCAGTCTGGCGGTGTGGCGGTAAAGGTGGTCGAGTCGAATATACTCGATTGCCTCGATCGACTTGTTTCGAACGCAGCCAAGTTTTCTGAGGCTATCAAGGTCGTTGAGCTCGAGATCGAGACGCAGGGGAGAGAGGTCAGGATCGCAGTGAAGGATCGAGGGTGTGGCATTGACGCGGCAGACGTTGAGGACGCCTTTAACACCTTCAATCAGATCAATCGTGAATCAAAGGAGCAGCAGGGAGGCGGAATGGGCCTCTCTATTGCGAGGAGATATGCCAGCGCTCATCGGGGGCGCCTTGAATTCAGAGAGCGAAGTGGCGGTGGATCCATTGTGACGCTGGTTCTCCCGATGACCGAGGGGTTTGCGAAAACTGATAATAATCCCTTAATGCGGGAGCATTAGCCCTGCTCCGCAACATCACCCTTGTTTCCTGACACCTTCATCTTGTCTCTTGAGGTCACCCTCAGTAGTCTTAGCAAGGTAGTACACACTGCTACAGCTCGCGTTAACTCGTACCACGCAGAGGCGGATTGAATGGCACTTTTAGACTTTGTCTCACACACAGCTCCGTTACTCACGAGAACTCTCTCTGCCAGCGTTGCTGTGCTTACTTTGTGTGTGAGCGCCCCTGCATGCGCTGACGATTCATCTAGCGCGCTCGTCGAGATGGCATCGAAGGTGCACTACGAAACCCTCTCAAATGGCCTCCGAGTGATTCTCTACAATCGTGGAATCGCTCCGGTGTTCTCTGGCGCCGTGGTTGTGAGAGTGGGAGGAAGTGATGAGGTGATGGGCCAGACCGGTATATCTCATCTCTTTGAGCACATGGCGTTCAAGGGAACTCGGGGAGTAGGCACGAAAGATTTCGGCCGAGAACAACGACTTCTCGCGCGGCTTGAGGAGTTGGCGCTTGAGTCAAACGCTGCGCAGAACCTCACCCCCGAACAGCAGGAGGAGTGGGATGAGATCCATCGAGACCTTAAAGAGCTCTGGATTTCAGACGACTTCACTCGCCAATACGAGAAGGAGGGGGCAGTTGGACAGAACGCCACCACAGACAAAGAGTTCACAAAATATTTCGTTGACCTGCCTCGCTCTGCGTTTGAGTTCTGGTGCCGTATGGAAGCCGATCGCTTGATGCGCCCCGTTATGCGCCAGTTCTATCAGGAGCGAGATGTCGTTCTTGAGGAACGTCGCATGCGCTTCGATGATGATCCAGGAGGGAAGCTCTATGAGATGCTCCTAGGTGTGGCGTACCAGCGTCATCCATACCGAGCCCCAGTGATCGGGTACGAGGGCGACATTAGGAGCCTCACGGCCACGAAGCTGGAGGAGTTCCGCAAGCGGTACTACACCCCGAAGAACATGGTTGTGAGTGTGGTCGGACGGGTCAATTTCGAAGAGGACATGAAGGTCATTCGCGAGTATTTTGGCGTGCTGCCTAAAGGTCCCGATGTGGTGCGCGATATTCCCGTTGAGCCTGAGCCAGAAGGTGAGCGTCGCATCACTCTCAAGATGGCCGCGTCACCGCAGGTGATAGTTGCATATGCA
>JALRCK010000107.1 GCA_023262305.1 Deltaproteobacteria bacterium | reverse complement strand
TTGTAGGAATGCGTCCTTGATCGCGGGGCTCGCAGCCATGGCAGAGAGGTTAAGACTCGCAAGTGGTTGCTTCGAGAGAGAGATGGGGAGCGATGTATGTTCAAGGGTCTCTACTAAGCTTGCTGCTGCGATTGCTAGGTGAGGGCGGACTGAATGGAGAGCGTTATTCCCTTTTGGTGTTGTTTGCTCCCCAGTAGAGTTGTTTGAGGATCCCTGAGATCCCTCGCTCATAAAATTCGTCGCCTGCATCGATTGATTCACAGCGTCGACAACATGCACGAGGTGCCCGGGGTTGGAGAACTCGTTTGCCGGCACGGATGAGAACGCAAGGCTTTTTATGACGACCTCGGAGAGGTCCTTCCACTCCAGATAATCGTGTTCGGCGAGGGTGGTTTGGTACCAAGGATTCGCCGTCAGAATTGACCGCCATAGAGAGAGCTTTGCAGCCTCTTGAGAGGTCAGACTTCCATCCCTTACGCTCAAAGGGGTCTTGAAGGACGTGCTTGCACGCAGTGCTCCGGGAGGGCAAGCGCCAGCGTGGGGAGAGCCAAGGATGTCGGAGATAAAATCCCAGGCTCCTCGCTCAAGAGCTGCGTGGACAGCAGAGGAGAGAAGGGGTGGGTCTTCAGCAATAAGCGCGATCTTGTCCGCGTGATTTCCCCGGAATAGCAACTCTTTGCCGAGGTCGATCGCGGGGTCAGGAGTGAAAAATTGTGACCAGTCACCCCTCTGAGCTGTTGCAAGGGGGGTATGATTGTTCGGTGAGTTGTTCGTGTGATCGGGGGAAGCCATAATGATTCCCACATGATAGTAAATTTGACCGTCTAAGCAACTAGAGGTCTGCAAGTGGGCGAATACAGATGGCTAGTTGCCTGACATGAGGACCCTCTTGATCCCCGCATCCGCGCTATCGCTCAGCGTTGCAAGATTCGTAAAGTCCTGTTTTCGGTCGCGGTGTTTGCGGACATTATAGAGCTGTCCGTCCGTTACGCCGTACCGATCTGACATGCCCAGCCGTTGCATCGCACCTTCAACTGGCGCGCCGTTGAAGAGCATATCGGCGTACGCTTCGACCTTTGCGCGAAGTGTTGCGGGGTCTTCAAAGAGCCCATCAACGCGGAATGTGGATATCGAAAGCTTCTGAAGTTGCGGAAAGAGTCGCCCTGCCGATTGCGGGAGCCCGTTGAACATGGTGTTACGACATTCGGCATCTGCTTTGAGGGGATGGAGCGCGCCCTTCGAGTCGCGCAGCTCGACCCTATGCTTCTCGCATGGGCGTCCACAGTCGCGGTAACTTGAGCCCTTACTGAGAAACGCGGCGAACACGCAATGTTCCATGTGAAAGGCTGGGATGTAGTGATGCACTGTGACCTCAAACTTTGAGGAGTCGCACACGCGCGCGAGGTCCATCAGCTGCTCCCCGTTGAGGTCATAGCTCGGGCAGATCCGAGAGAGCCCTTTGGACAGGAGGTAGTGAGCAGAGAGGGAGTTAGCCACGTTGAGGCTGAAATCACCAACGAGGGTGAGCCCCTTGTTGCGCAGGTATTCGAGCGCTCCGAGGTTTCGCACAAGAACCTCATCGGGCTTACTACGCTCGATAACTTTGAGGTGCGCCAGCTCGCCGGGCTTCAAGATGCGGGTTGTCGCGATTCCGACCTTGTATCCCATTCCGCGGACTGTTTCGGCGGCCGAGCTGTATTCTTTACCGAACTCGAAATCGAGAAACACCGTAGAGATGGGAAGGTCTCGCAATCCATCGAGTTGCTGTATCTCTCGGACCAGCACGTTAAGCGACGGCGTTACAGGGGAGGGGGAGAGCACTGAATGTTGCTGTACCCACGATTGTGTTGCCTCTTTTGAAAGCAAAGATTTGTTGGGTCGAGTGCACCGTTGTTGCTCAAGTTGAGCGCATAAAGATCGGCGGATCTCTTTCAGCTCACGTGAGTGCAGAAAACAGTCGCCGTCTACCTCACGAGAGAGGGAGGCGAGGCTAAAGATCGTCCCACCGAGCGCCCCCAGCTCGGCTGAGAGCGATTCTGTTGTGAGGGGGGCTCGGGTTGCTTGTTGAAGCGCGGAGGTAGAGTTTGTTTGAGCAGTATTACCGTCGTTATCGGTAGCCGTAACGGTCAAACGCTCGCCCACCTTACCTGATACAGAGAGGGAGATCGGTATTTTTTTGAGGAGATCCTTGTCAGAGAAGGTCTTCCGCACAGTCCCCTCAAGGTGAGGAGAGCTATTGAGATAAGCGCGCATCGCGGTGGTCACCTTGGCGAGGGGAAATGCCCGGCTAAACGAGAGGCGGGTCCCTCGCTTCTCAGAGTGAGCTTGAAAAACCGTGCCGCCGACCTCCTCCTTGGTAGAGTGATCCACGAATACAACGCCGTCGCCCCCCTCAATCGGCTCATCACTATCAACGAGAATCGAGTCGCGGTTCACAGCTATAACTTCACCAAGAGTGAGCCCATGGTGGCTGCTCACCTGAGCGGGGACGAGCTTCTGGTGGTTCACCCCATCGAACCACCCGTTGAAGAATCCGCGAGAATATACTCGCGCCATCTGTTTAATCTTTTCTTCGGTTTGACTCGTAGAGAGCCGACCGAGGCTGCGCTCTTTGTAGGCGCGAGAGGTTGTGGCGACATACTCGGGCGATTTGAGCCGCCCCTCGATCTTGAATGATTCAATCCCGAGTTCAACGAGACGGGGGACATCATCGAGCCCACATAGATCCTGGGGAGATACCAGATACTGCTTATCGCCCAACTCACGCCTTGTACCATCGACGATGAGCTCGTACGGCAATCGACATGATTGGGCGCACTGCCCGCGATTTGCTGAGCGTCCACCAACGCTCTCTGAGGTAAGGCACTGACCGGAGTACGAGACGCACAGGGCGCCGTGAACGAAGACTTCAAGCTCCTTATCAGTCGCTGCTCGTATCTTTGCCATCTCAGAGATTGAAACCTCTCGCCCGAGGACATAGCGATCCATCTTAAGATCCTCGGTTAACGCAATTGCCTCCGCGTTTGTTACAGTCATCTGCGTGGAAGCATGCACCGCTTGATCGGGCGCCATGTGGCGGATGAGCGCTGCGATACCGAGGTCTTGAACGATGAAGGCGTCAGGATTGAGCGGTATGACTTCGTGGAGTGCCTCGATGACATCTGAGAGTTCGCGCTCAAAGATGAGAATGTTGAACGCGAGAAAGACCTTCACTCCATAGAGGTGAGCGTACTCGATCATCGCCCGCAGCTCGTCAACTTCCAGTGTCGGTGCGCGGCCTCGAGCGTTGAAGCCAGGCATCCCCATATACACCGCGTCCGCGCCGTTGTGCACCGCGGCACGTAGCATCTCCCAGTTGCCGACTGGGGCGAGGATTTCAGGGGTAACAGGGCGGGATGGTGACATAAGGGGTATTGTGCAGGGAAAGGTGATCCAAGGCAAAAGGGGCTCTATGACCGGATTGTTGCTCCCTTCCATCAAATTCTTTGAGGCTCTCGGATTCCCTCGGGGGGTGCGACCGGTCCATCCTAACCCCCTCAAATAGCCCCTAAACCGTCCTCGGATTTGAGTAGCGATCCCATCTGCCGTACCCTCTGAGGTGGCCATTTTCCGAGCCATAGCAACGGGAGAGGATATATGTCAGCAGCCAAGCAGGTTTACGCTCGTTCCCTTCAGGTCGCAGTCCCTAAGGGAGTGGCAAAGAAGCTCTTGAGCTCCACCCTTGAATCCCTCCTCGGATGTGGACCAGCGAATATCGATACGATACCTCTTCGCACATCACGCGGAAGTGAGCGAACCACAGCGATCGTTGAGAACGCAAGCGCCCTCTCGATTCCCTCACATCCAGTGCGGGTGATGGGAAACCTTCTTAGCCTTACCAATCGACAGAGAGAGCTTCTTCGATCAATGACGCAGTCCGTGACTGCAAATGAGTACGGAAAGGTGGAGGGGAATGACGCTGTGTTCGTTTCATCGACGCTTGCCGTGGCTGCTGTGACGCTTCATGCTCTGGGCTTCTCTCGGGACCGTACTGGCGGGACGATCGCATCTCAGCGATTTGTAAAAACGATTGAGACAGAGAGTGGTCGCGCGTGTGTCATAACGGCGTGCGTTGAAATGAGCAAGGATTCTGGCCTGGTTTATACCAGCATCTCTGTCGACTGATAATGTATGACGGCCGTGTGGCTACTCGGCGGAGTAGGGGAGCTACCGTGCTCTCTTCGCCGCGCGAGCCTGAATCGCAGTGAGAGGGCGATCTTTTTTTGCACTTGAGGCAGATTGCACTGTTGGCTTCTCCTCGTTGGTTGGAAGCGGGATCGTCTTTGCTTTCTCCGGCACGCTATCCACGTTCACCGGCTCACTTTGAGATGGGGCTTTCTGCTTTGGAGGCGTCATTGGAGGCTGGACGCATTTCAGCGCCTCGGCGTGAGCCTGATGGTAGTGCGCTGCCATTACATCCCATGTGAAGCGCTCGGTCAGGCGTTCTGCGCGGTTGCGGAGGCCGATACGCTCTCGTCGATTCAACTCACAGAATTTAAGAAGGTATGAGGTGAGTTGATCGATCGACTCCTGGTTGCTCTGTCGTGAGCGATTGATGACGAGAGTGCCGTTCTGGAGGGCATCGGGCACATGTCGTTCCACGTACGCTCCGAACCCGCTTAAATCGGTGGTTACTGTTGGAAGCCCGAGCGCGAGACACTCCAGCGGTGTGTAGCCCCACGGCTCGTAGTAACTGGGGAAGATCCCCATGTGACAACCTCGAACGAACTGCTCGTAGTCGAGGCTAAAGAGGCTTGAGAGGCTTAAGAAGTCCGGATGGAAGACTACCTTTACGGGGTCGCCGGGAGCGTTCACCAGGTTGCGGTGTCGTAGGTGGCGAAGGACGGGGTCGTCTGCGTCGTTCCACATATCGTGAGTAACGATCGGGGGCCACTGGCTCGTCTTTCTCGCCAGCATGGCTCGTTTCAATCGAACCTGGACATCGTTCGGGAAGAGCTCCTCAAAGGTTGGCATGCGACCACGCGCAGTGGCATCGAGCAGCCGTTGTGAGAGGTTCTGTTCAAGGTCTCGACATGTGGCCTTGAGGTCCTCAAAGCGCAGGTGGTTTTGGAGCGATGTTACATTCAGGCTCTTAGTTGGCGCTCTCGTGATGATGAAGGCAACCACCGTCGGAGGTTTCGGCATCTTCTTGAGGTTCTCATTGAGGTGATGGAGCGACTCAATGAAGAGGTCCATGCCTTTGTTCAGGTATTCGTATCGACCACTTGTGAAGAAGTAGAGGGTTCGATCGAGGTCGAATGAGTAGCTAGGGAAGAAGTGTCCCATGACAAACTCATGGATCCTCTCTTTGTACTTTAGGTGCAGGTTCTGGAACTCATGGAGAGCGATAAATTGGTGCGTGTTTAACCCATTCGGCAGCACGAAATCAGGCTTACGTCCGAGTAGGTGCTCAGCTTCGCGAGCGGTGACTTCGCTTACAGTTGTGAAGATGTGAGAGGCGTGTGCCGCCGCACGCTCAATCGCGTACTTGCTCCAAATCATGAAGTGGCGCGCCGCTTCGTCCGGATTTATCCAGGGAAGGTTGGAGTAGAAGTTCGGGTCGTTTGATGCGACATACCTGCCAAGCTGGGTAGCATGGGTTGTGAAAACGGTTGAGACCGGAATCCCGAGGTGGCGAATGCGTGGGATCGCAGTGCCCGCCATCCACTCATGGAAGTGGCCGATGATCTTTTGGCCGTGAACGGTGTCAGTCACCGCTTGCAGGAGCTCAGTGATAGCACTGCCGAACGCAATGACCGCGTCTACCTCACCATCCTGCCCTTCGATTGAGATCCCGTTGTCATTCCAGAGGAAGTACTTCGTCTCGCCGAGCCAGTTGTAGCAGGCATTGTAGTCCAGGAGCAGGGCTTGCGGGTGTCCATCGATGAGCCAGTGTCCGAAGTGGCAGGTGATCCCCTTGTTGGCAAGGCGCTGCAGGGCAGGTGTTAGCCACTCCGGAGCATCGCTCCGCTCAAACTCCAGAGCGCTGGTGTGCTGGTTGTAGGGGCCAACCATGATGTAGTTCTTTCCCCACCGCTCGACCATGCTGGGAGCTTTGGTCTTCATCACGGTGTAGATGCCACCGATTTGGTTGCACACCTCCCACGCGAACTCAAAGAGGAGGCTTGAGTTGTTAAGGTCTGGGAAATTCATGGTCAGGGTAGTAGTTTGACGTCGGCTGAAGTTTACCACACCTCGCGCGAAGAGGTCGATAAGAGTTGTGAAAGATTGATTAAAATCTGCGAGCTTTACTGAAAGCATTTGCGTATTACGAGTCAGTGTTTGAGAGTGCGGGTGCAGATCGGGGGATGAGCCAATCCCCCCGTTAGAGGAGAGTTATGGAGAGCCTCAAGGTCGGAATCATCGGAGGTAGAGGTCAGCTCGGAGGGTGGTGCGCTGCACTCTTTCAAAAGCGGGGGGCAACCGTTCTCGTAGCGGATTTCGGCACCGAATTGAGCAATCGTGATGTCGCGACTCGCGCCGATATCGTTGTTGTGAGTGTCCCCATCGGTGTTACGCGCACCGTGCTCGATGAGGTCGTTGAGGTTGTCAGACCTGATCAGCTTCTTGTTGATCTAACCTCAGTCAAGACGCCGTTTACCTCTATGATGGAGAAGGGGGCGAGCGAGGTGCTCTCGGTGCACCCTATGTTTAACCCCCACCTCTCTGTAACGCAGGACCAAACCTGCGTTGTGTGCCCCGTGAGGAGAGGTGATCGCGCTCATATCTTTGAGCAGGTGTTGCGAGATGAAGGGCTGCGACTAGTTTCGATGACCCCCGAGGCTCACGATCGCATGATGGCGATCGTGCAGGGACTGACCCATTTCCAGGCGATGACGGCGGCGCACTGTATGGAGGCTCTTCACTTTAAGCCCGGCGAGACCCTTCAGAGCGCAAGCCCGGTATACCGGCTGCGTTTGGCGATGATAGGGAGGATCCTCGCCCAGAACCCCCGCCTTTATGCCGAGATTCAGGTCTACAATCCCTTCGTAAAGGGGGTGCTGGAGCAGTTGCGCAGATCGAAC
>JALRCK010000106.1 GCA_023262305.1 Deltaproteobacteria bacterium | reverse complement strand
CGATCCAAGATCGACCTCTTTATGAAGTGTGGAAGGTGCTTCTATCTGGATCGAAGGCTAGGAATATCGCAGCCATCCGGTCCTCCCTTTAGCCTTAACACCGCCGTTGATGAACTCCTGAAGCGTGAGTTCGACACATGTCGTGAGGCCCAGAGACCTCACCCCCTCATGACAGCGAATGGAATCGATGCAGTCCCCTTCAAGCATCCTGATCTTGATGTATGGCGTGACGCCTTGCGTCGAGGGATAAGCTTCCCCCTTCCAAAGACAAATCTCGTCATCACCGGTGGGATCGATGATGTATGGGTGAACACAAAGGGAGAGCTCTACATCGTAGATTACAAAGCCACAGCAAAGAATGGAGAGGTCTCCCTCGATGCTGATTGGCAGATCGGGTACAAGCGCCAGGTTGAGATCTATCAGTGGCTCTTCAGAGGCAACAACTTCAAAGTCTCCGAAACGGCTTACTTTGTCTACTGCAACGGGGACAAGGAGCGCCCCGCCTTTGATGGACGACTCGACTTCTCTATCAAAGTAATCCCCTACAACGGGTCAACGGATTGGATCGAGCCCGCGCTCTACAAGCTCTTTGAAACCCTTACATCTCCCAACCTGCCAGAGCCAGCCCAGGAGTGCGAACACTGTAAGTACCGGGCGCAAGCGTCGGCGGTAGAGACCTGGTCGCGATAGCTCGATACTCAACAGCTCGATACTTCACATAAACCTACACAGGGCGCAAAAACTGCGAGACTCCTTGGTTTTTCGGTTGGGAGATACCTCGTCGTGAGACGCACGGATATCTTTACAGCGTACCTACTCACTCCGTTACACACCCCTTCTCTTCCACGATCTCCGGAGCCCAAGCCAGAGCAGCGAAGCGGGAATGACCATCAGGATCATCACTACAGCGCCACATGCTCCATACACACCGCCGAGGTCCAGCGACAATCCCTGCACCCGGCCCAACACAAGCGCCCAAGGAGCGAGCCAACTGACCACTGCCACCCCCCATGCAAGCCGGTCATGTGTCGCTGTTCGGTTTCCCCACGTCCGCCCCACTAAGAAAGTGAGCACACTAAATGAAGCTAGAGCAGCACAGCTGGCAGCGACTGATGAGAGAGGAACCAGCACGATCCCTACACCAAATGCCATGATTCCTGCGAACCACAGACCGACTGCAACTGCGAGACCACTGATAGTTGAGTTGGGTAGTACCTTCATCGCTTGCTACGGTCATTACATATGACCGGTGAGATTAGGGAGAGACCTTAGTTGCATTACCATAGTAGATCGCGGCGCAATCAAACTGATCATCCTCTGAATCACCTGGTGCAACACAATCGGTAAACTCAACGGTGAGCGTCACCTTTGCCATATCGGGACCTTCGTCAAGGTATCCAACAGTCGAAAGAGACGATGCACAGAGGTAGGGGGCGATTGATCCGTAATTTCCGAAACGAGCCGAGTTCGCAAGGAAGCTTATAGACTCCCCCTGCCCCTGACCACCTACCGCCACACTCCCATCAACAGCCGTAACGGTGTACACATTATTTGAATCTATCGTCACCGTCATAGGGAAGAGCGGATTGATATCCGATGCTACAGAGAAGGGACAGTTGTTGTTGAGAGATGTGTAGGAACCGGTCCATGTCCCAGCGAAATCTGGGTCACTTCCTCCTCCGCAACCGGTTAGGAGGCAACAGAGACTAACGATCAGAGCATAGATTTTCATGGGGCACCTTCCGCGAACGGTTATATCCCACCGTACGATAAAGGCAAACCCGCTTATTTCCCCCATAATAATGTATTTGATTCGCCGGAGTCCCTTAGACTCGTGAGCACGCACAAGCCTCGCCTCTGTCTAGGCAAAGGTAGTCGACTGCTTTCCGTGTGGCGCCAAGCGCTGAAACGTACGGTTGGGTACCGTCCCGGTGACAAATCAGCTAGTTTTTCTCCTGTTCAGGCAGTACTATCTATTCACAACCCTATGATACATCCCTCCCGAATCGTCATAAAACTCGGCACTCAAGTTGTCGTTGAACAACCAAGTGGACTTCCCGCTCTGGAGCGCCTCGGTGCCATCGTAAATGATATCGCGCAACTCAAATCAAAAGGGCATGAGGTCATCCTTGTTTCCTCTGGCGCGGTAGGAATGGGGCGCCAAGCTCTTCAGCTCAACGGACCTCTAGAGCTGCCGCAGAAGCAGGCGTGTGCCGCAGTTGGGCAATCTCGCCTGATGGCGCTCTACGATCAGCTATGTACAACCGTCGGTATGACGATTGCGCAGGTGCTCGTGACCTCGCAGGACTTTACCAACCGAACGGCATACCTTAACCTCAAGAACTCTTGCGAAGAGCTCCTTGCGCTCGGAACGCTCCCAATCTTCAACGAGAATGATGTCGTTTCTGTTGCCGGGATCAGGGATACAGGGGCTCAAACTGAGATGAAGAGCTTCGACGATAACGACAAGCTCTCAGCCCTTGTCGCTGGGAAGCTCTCTGCCACAACTCTGGTAATCCTGACGAATGTAGATGGAGTGTACACTGATAACCCCAATAACAATCCGAACGCCGAACGGATCGCCCGCATCGAGACCCTCCCTCACCTCACCTCGATCTCGTGCACGGGAACCTCAGCTCTCGGAAGGGGTGGAATGGCCTCCAAGCTTGAGGCGGCCAAGATAGCGGCGCTGTGCGGAGTCACCACTGTTATAACCTCTGCGATGAGACCGAGCCCAGTGAGTGCTGCACTGAGCGGCTCTTACGGCACGACAATAGCTATGACACAGGCATCTTCGACCTCGCTCTCCGGTCGCGAGAGGTGGTTCGGAGTATCATCAGGATTTTGCGGAATAGTAACGATAGACATGCAAGCTCGCCACAGCCTTGAGAGAGGTGCTCGCAGCCTCCTTCCAGTCGGAGTTACAAAGGTTGAAGGGGATTTCTCAATCGGTGATGTGATTAGCATCGTAGATGAGAGCGGAGAGGAAGTTGGACGAGGACTCTCAGGGCAAAAAGCTTCCTCGTTGCGAAAGGTCGCAGGCATGAGAACAACCCAAGCTCGAGAGCTCCTTGGTGACGACGAAAAAGATGAGGTAGTTCACCGTGACAATCTCGTTGTCTTTGCTGAAGTGAGAGAAGAGGAGGCTACTCATGGTGCGTGAAGCGCTCGTTCAACTCTCACAAGGGGCACGCGAGCTTCGCCTCGTCCCTGCTGCCACTCGGTCACGAATGCTTGAGATCCTTGTTCAAACGATCCTCGACAATACCCCCCTCTTTCTGCAAGAGAACGAACGCGATTGCGCGGAACACGCCTCACATCTAGAGCCAGCTCTGGCGCAACGCCTCGCCTTGAGCGAGGACAAGATATCCACACTTGCGTGCGGCATCCAAGATCTCGCGCGGTTAGAGGACCCCCTCGGAGCACTTCTTGCCCAAACCCAACTCGATGACGACCTCATTCTCGACAAAGTTTCAGTACCCCTCGGAGTAGTGAGCGTGATATTTGAGTCGCGCCCCGATGTGCTCTACCAAGTGCTCGGTCTGACGCTGCGAACAGGGAATGGGATTGCTCTGAAGGGCGGGCGCGAGGCGACCCGCACTAACCGAGCGATGGTGCGTGTTGCTCAAGAGACCCTTGAGAAAAACGGCTTCCCGTATCGGTGGTTCTGCTTGCTTGAGGGGCGTGAATCGGTTGATGAACTTTTAAAGCACGACGATCTCGTGGATCTCGTTATCCCTCGAGGATCGAATGAGTTCGTTCGCTACATTCAAGCGAACTCCCGTATCCCGGTGCTCGGCCATGCCTCAGGGGTGTGCCACATCTATGTACATCCATCAGCCAACGTCGACACCGCACTCAAGGTCATCGTCGATGCAAAGACCCAATATCCTGCAGCGTGCAACGCGGCTGAAACTATCTTGGTTGACCGTCAGATCGCCCCAACCTTCCTCCCTCTCCTGCGCGATGAACTCATCCGCGCCGGGGTGAAAGTAAGGGTGTGCAGCGAGAGCTCTCACATTCTCAACCACGATGATATCGTGCGCGACGATGAATGGAACACCGAGTACGGCGCTCTCACCATCGCCATCAAGGTGGTGCCGGACATGAACGGGGCGATCGAGCACATCAACCGCCACGGGTCTCACCATACCGATGGGATCCTCGCTCAGGATCAAGGGGCCTGTGAGAGCTTCGTTGCATCCGTGGACTCAGCGAGCGTCTTCGCGAACTGCTCTACTCGTTTCGCAGACGGATACCGGTTTGGATTCGGCGCTGAGATCGGCATCGGCACCGGAAAGCTTCACGCCCGGGGTCCCGTGGGAATGGAGGGGCTCCTCACCTACAAGTATATCCTCCGCGGTAAGGGGCATATCGTGGCGAGCTACTCAGGAGCCGCTGCGCGCCCCTTCAAGTTCTCCCGAATACCTACTCCCTCGCGCTAGCTTTTGCGCGCCGCGAATCGCAAACGCACGTAGTCAGCCACCCATCCCCCTTCAGGGGTGTAGAGGTACGCCCTGACATCATCCTCGACCTCTGCAAGAAATCGCTCGGTCTGCTCCTGAGTGAATCCCGATATCACATGATCTGCGAAGATCCGCAGCCACTCGCGCACCCCCGTGGTAAGCGGAGTGGGTCGTGGGATAACAGCGATGTGATCAACGGCAAAGCCCCCGCTACTCAGCGCAGCGGCGTAGGCCGACTCACTCGGAAAGAACCACGGGTTATTAAATGTCCCGAAATCCGGATTGCGCGCAAACGATGCCTCCATGCCGGAGATGAGGCGCTGGATGTTGCCATCCGCCCCGAACTCTCCCACAAATCGACCGCCCGGCTTGAGAGCAGCATCGACTCCGCGAATAACCGCTGGGTAGTTCTTCATCCAGTGCAGCGCGGCGTTAGAAAAAACAGCGTCGAACTCACCGTTAAAAGTGAGCGCGTCACCACTCATGACGTATGCTTCAATTCCGCGCGCTCGTGCCGCCTTGACCATCTCAGGGCTTGAGTCGACCCCTACAACTTTGGCGCCCGCACTTTCAATCTTTGCAGCGAGCGTTCCATCTCCACATCCAAGATCAAGGATCCGCTCCCCACGCTGCGGTTGCAGAAGGTCAACAACGGAGGACCCGAGAGATGAAACAAATGAGGCATGGGTGTTGTATTGATCTGGTCGCCAACTTTGATGCTGCATACGATCCTCCTTGAATGAGTATTCAAGGTGCATAAAGTTGCTCACATAATCAACGGAATGAGTGCGCTCTGATTCCTAGTCGGAGATTCTCTTCTGTTTACCCTACGTGGCGTTTCTTGTCTTGAACCACGTCCTCTTGGTTCGGGCCTGATTTAGGTAACTCAAGCTTACGCATGCGCACGAGGAGATCCTCAATGAGAGTCCGATTTGCGGAGAGAAGATCCGCAAGGATACCGAGAACGAACATCTGCACCGCGACCATGATACACACGCCACCAACCACCACAGATTGGACGAGTCCCGTCCCCTGACCGTGCCGAATGATGTAGTAGTAGAAGAAGCGAGCTAAGAGGAATACGCCCGGCACCATAAAGAGAGCCGAGAACAACATGAATGTCCTAAAGGGCTGGTAGAGCGTCACAAGGCGCAAGATAGTGCCGCCAGACTTTCGAACCTTTGCGAAGAGGCTCGTAATCAATCGCGACTCACGAGTCTTGGCGTTGACAGTTATGGGAACCCACTCGATATCGAGCCCCTTTTTGTGCGCCTGAATCAATGTGTCCACGGTGTAGGTGTAGTTGGTGAGAACGTGGATCTTTAAAAGAGCCTCACGGCTGTAGGCCCGGAATCCACTCACCGCGTCCTTGACGGGCAACCCAGTGAGCTTCTCAATTACTCCACTCCCGAGCACCTGAAGGCGCTGCTTGATCCAGGAGAACTCCTGGATCTTTCCGGGGGCTCTGTCCCCAATGGTGATGTCCGCTTGACCGTTGATGATCGGACGAACGAGAGATTCGATGTATCGTGACGGATACTGGTTATCTCCATCAGTATTGACGACGATATCAGCGCCCGCTTTAAGCGCGTTATCAATCCCTGCGCGGAAAGCTCGCCCCAACCACCGACGATTGACACGACCAGCGGATACAACGTGGTGAACGCCAAGAGCACGAGCCACCTTGACCGTGTTGTCGGTCGAACCATCGTCGATAATCTGATACTCGATAACATCGATCCCAGGGATATGCTTCGGCATCCCCTCAAATACGAGCGGCAACGTCTTCTCTTCGTTAAAACAGGGGATCTGAATGATGAGCTTCACGGGCAACTGTCCTTAGAGTGCCGTATCTTATACTACACTGCGTCGGTATTCACCCCGTGACGGGAGGTTTTTTAAGTCAATCCTATCAATATCTTACGCATACCCAAGAGCCTTCTCCCGCGCCGCTCATCGATACTTTGAAGCTGTACGCGTGTCATCACCGTCACCGGGGCTACCATCCTCTGCTTCAAACGCTAGGACTCCACTGACGAGGAGGTGCGACCTCACAGTATCTCAATGTAAAGAGCCGATGTAAGTCCCGAAGATTGTCAGCGACAACCCTATTCGCGGCGACACAGGAATCCCGGTGAAATAAATCGAGAACGTGGCGCTTGTAAGAATACGCGCGGCGATTTTCAGACGCGCGGCGGAAGCAGCCGAACTAATCGGCACTTGTCAAAGATAAGGCGGTCGTTGAATTGTGAATTGGGTCCTTTGGGGTCGAGTGGAACATACTCACTCTTGGCATACCGGCTGTGCACATATTCATTGATAAGCTGCCGATTGGTGAGGGAGTGTCCTAAATCCTCATCAATCGGAACCACAATTTTAGTCACACCCAGAGCCTCAGCGCACGGCATCACGACGTGGTCCAGGAGCCCCTCAACGAAGCTCTCGACGTCGAGACGTTCGCACTCTCTAGCTCGAGGATTTATGCCCCTGACGACCAGGACATCATGCCCATCGTTGTCCCGCACCTGGATCATATAACACGCCCCAAGCAAGCTCGCGTCAGAGAGATCCACCGAACCAGAAGCGAGCTCAACGTCTG
>JALRCK010000105.1 GCA_023262305.1 Deltaproteobacteria bacterium | reverse complement strand
ATGAGCGAATCGACCCCCCGTGCCCGGAAAAACTCCCAGGTTATCTGGTTGTCGTAAGGCGGTGCCGCCAAGTTAAGAACCACGGTGATGTTGGCGTGGTGGCACTTTGTGACAGCTTCAGCGGTTATCCATCGCTCAAGCTCAACGAATTCGACGTGAGCCGCGATCGCTTGATCGAGCTGGGTTGAGTCTTTGCACCGAGCGAGGATTCTCGCCCCTGGTTCAGAAGCGCGAATGCGCCGGATTCGCTCAGGGCTCTTCAATTGAATGACAGCGCGGTTGAGCTTTTTCTCTTGTTTAAGAAGATCTATCACCGACCGCAAGAGTTCGTCTGATTCGCCCTTTAAGTCTATCTGCAGGACAGCCGTTTTGCTTTCAGAGACCACATTGAGCGCCTCTTTGAGTGAGGGGATGTGGACTGTACTTTCCGCATCAAGGCGTACGCTCTCACGTTCTGTTGGTGTGAGATCGTGGACGCGCTTTCCGCTAAGCTCTTGGGGCGAAGAGAAGTTGCTTTTTTTGAGAGTTCCGTCGTGGAAGAGAAAAAGGGTGCCATCAGCGCCCTTCCGAACGTCTACTTCAAGAAATTGAACGCCGTGGGAGATTGACTCCCTAAGCGCGGGAATCGAGTTGTCTGGATATCTTTGGTGCAGTGAGCCGCGGTGCGCAATCGTGTAGCGATGTATGGGTGTTTGAAGGGGGAGGTGCTCAAAATCTTTGAGGTCTAGGGTTGGGGCGCACCCGATGAGGGTGAGCGCCCCAAGGGTGACGATCAAGGAACGGACAATCGTTGAAGGCGTTTGCGAAATCACCTTACTTTACTTTGGCTCGCAGCTTCTCCATGAGCCCCGAGAACTTATCCTTGCGGATGATGCCAGAGAACTCGTTGCGGTAGTTCGCAACAAGCCCGATGTTCTCGATCACTACGTCGTACACCCGCCAGCCGTTGTCGCGGTACATCATCTTATAGTCGATCGGGAAGGTGTCGCCTTGGCTTAATACCACCGTTTTTACGACAGCTTTTGTGCCATCAACTTGCTCGCTCTCCACCTTAACCATGCCGGGCTTAACCGTCTCAATCTTTGAGAGGTAGGTGCGTGCGAGGAGCTCAGAGAATACCGTGGTGAAATCCTGCTGTTCAGCGGGTGTGATCTCAGTCCAATTTGATCCAAGGGAGCGTTTCGACATCTCATCAAAATCGAACTTAGGATTGATGATCTCTCGCAGTTTTTGTCGTCGCGGACCTTTTCCGGCATCGCCGGGATTGGCTTGAACGGTTGCGATGATGTTGTCGATCGTGGTTTTAATCTCAGTTTTTGGCGAAGGAGCCTCTGCGGAGCAGGTGGTGTGAATTGAGAAGACGAGAGCCACAATCGAAGTGATAAATCTCAGTGCCATAAGAACCCCTCTTAGTACAACGTCGCGTTATTCCGTTTAAATTACTTTTTAGTCTCTTCGTCTTTGGCGTCTTCGTCCTTGTCGCCGCCAAGGCTGTGGACAACCTTGCCAATCACATCCTCGATGTCGATAACCGACTCGGTCTCAGTCATGGTGCCACCCTCGGGGATGTAGTCTGTAGAGGCGCCGCGGGAGATCTTTACGTACCTGTCGCCGATAATTCCCTTCGTTCGAATCGAGGCGATGTCGTCATCCTTGAGCTTAATCGATCGATTGAGCTTTAAGGTGACGCGAGCATCGGGATCTTTCAGGGAGATATCCGAGACAACACCGATAGGAACTCCCGCTATCTCAACAGACGCGCCGTATTTGAGCCCTGAGATGTTGTCGAACTCAGCGTACACGAGGTAGGTGTCCTTGGAGCTGAGCTCAAGGTCTGCAAGTCCTACAGCGAGGTATGCGGCAGCGGCGACACCGGCGGCGGTAAAGAGTCCAACGAAGAACTCAAGCGAAAAGCTTCGCTTCGGAACGGCGAGCGGGGTAGCCGCGCCTTGCGGGTTATTGAATTTTGATTGGTCCATCAGTTCTCCCATTCAGGAATTGCTGCACGGCAGGATCAGCGGAAGCTATCATCTCAGCGGGAGTTCCCTCGGCTATTATCTTTCCGCCGAGTATCATAGCAACTCGCTCTGATACCTGAAAAACCTCTGGGAGCTCGTGGCTTATCACTAAGCCCGTAAAGCCCCACTGATTCTTACATGCATTTATCAAATCATATACCTCTTGACCATCGAGGGGGTCGAGGCCAGTGTTCGGTTCATCTACCAAGAGGATCTTTGGTTCTGTAATGAGTGCTCGAGCCATTCCAACGCGCTTGCGGATGCCGATAGAGACCTGCTCAGGATAGTTAGTGAGGTAGGCTCCAAGGCTCAAAGACTCGGCGATCTCAAGCACCTTCGTGTGCGCCTTGCTTGAGCTGAGACCCGAACGTTCAAGGAGTGGAAAGGCGATGTTGTCGTAGATCGTCAGGGAGTCGAAGAGCGCAGCTGATTGAAAGAGCACCCCGAGCTGTTGGCGGATGTCGTTCTTAGCGGCTTCAGACCTCGCCTTGGTGATATTCTCTCCGCCGATAAGGATCTCACCGGAATCTGGGGTCATGATGCCCATGATTAACTTTAAGAGAACGGACTTCCCTACTCCGCTTGGTCCAACCACGGTTGTGGTTTTGCCAGGCTCAATCTCGATGCTGACTCCATCGAGAACGACCTGCGAACCAAACCGTTTATGGACGTTGCGAACGGAGATCATCGATTAGTCCATGAATACGCGAGTAAGCACGCTGGTGAGGAAGTAATCGACGATCAGCACAGCTACAGAGGCTGTCACTACGGATTGCGTTGTCGCCTTGTTAACGCCCTGAGCGCCGAATCCGCAGGTGTATCCTTTGTAGCAGCTGACCCAACCAAATATCAGACCAAACACGGCTGATTTAATAAATCCTGACTTCACATCAACGATTCCAACCGCGGAGGTCATCTCGCTCATGAAGGTTCCGGGGCTCAATCCCAAGAGACCAACGGCGACGCAGTAGCCACCGAAGATTCCCACAACATTAAAGATACCGCACAGGAGCGGCATCGCGATGAGGCCGGCAGCCAGGCGTGGGGCCATAAGGTACTTGATGGGATCGACCGCCATCGAGCGGAGGGCGTCCACCTGCTCGGTGATGCGCATGATACCGAGCTCCGCGGTCACAGCTGAACCAGCGCGACCGATCAGCATCAGTGCTGTGAGCACAGGACCAAGTTCGCGAATTAAGCTCAAAGCCACGGCAGGTCCGGTATAGGCGGTCGCCCCGAACTTAGCGAGGGTGTACTCGCCTTGCACCGCGAGTACGGCGCCGGTGAAGAGTCCAATCAGCGCGATGACCAGGGTGGAGTTAACCCCGATCATCATCAATTGCTGCAAATAGAGGTAGGGGCGGTAGGGAGGCTTAATTAGGGCCAGAACGGTACGGTAGAGGAATATCCAGGATCGACCCCATTGTTCAGTTGAATTGATGACGAGGGAGCCGAAGCGCTCAGTGGCTGAAACGAGGTTCATGGTCTTTAGCTTGTACCTTTAAATCCGAGGCCTATCACATAGAACTCGTTTGAGGTTGCGCGGGTCGACTTCAACTCCGAGCGAACCAACTTATTAAACATGGGCCTAGCGGATTTGACAAACCCCTCTACCTCTCCACCCTTGAAGACCTTGACGACGAAGTTACCCCCTTTCTTCAGAAGTTGTTGCGCTACATAGAGGGCGAGGTCCGCGCACGCCACGGTCCCCGCCTGGTCGGCCTCTTTAATGCCGGTAAGTTTCGGGGACATATCTGATATTACAGCGTCAAAGCACGGGCCGGGATGTCCAAGGATCTCCTCTAAGTCTCGGGCGTCGCCGGTTATGCACTTACAGCGGGGGTCACCGATAGACTCTATTGGGACAAGGTCTATGGCGGTAACGGTGCCTTTTGGTCCAACTATATCGAGAGAAACCTGGGTCCAGCCTCCTGGCCACGCGCCGACGTCGAGGACGTGGGCTCCGTTCGGGATAACCTTATAGGTCTGTTGAATCTCAAGGAGCTTGTATGCAGCTCTGGATTCGAACCCCTCCTCCTTGGCTTTCTTGTAGAGATGGTCCTTTCGGTTGTAGTCAGCCATGGCGCGAGCGTATCAGGATCACCCTCTAAATGCACCGATACACTCCTGTTTTATTCATTAACCGCTTGATGTTAGGTCAAAAACGTCACGAAATTGTAATATTTCGATTAGATATAGAAAAAGACTTGAAAGAGACGTGGGGGCGCTATAGAAAAAGAATAGAAAGTAATTGTGGAGGGACATCATGGGCAACGATTTATTGGTACTCGGAGTCGATTTCGTTTGTGCAATTCTTACGCTCGCATTTATCGCAAAGCTCCTCTGCCAGAACATGCCGCAAGCAAGGCTGAGTGAGGTGTACGGCGTTGCAAAAGTTTCCCTCAGGGGGCAACAAATAGCGCGTCGCTTGCGATAAGGGGATCGGAACAATTTACTGCGATGCTCTCAAAGGGGTATCGTCGGCCAGAGCGGCCGGGGGGAGATGTTTCGTCTCCCCTTTTTGTTTTAAGATCTCGGACTGCGTCCCCATGTTTAATGACCACGCTCAGATGTTCTCTTCAGACGACTCATCACAACACCAGGAAGAACTAAGTCGCGATCTCCTTGAGGGGCTGAATGAGCCCCAGGCTCAGGCGGTTGTTCACGGAGATGGCCCGATACTCGTGCTCGCGGGTGCCGGCAGCGGCAAGACCCGCGTGCTCACACACAGAGTCGCGCAGCTTGTGAAAGAGCACGGTGTCCCCTCCTCTCGAATTCTTGCTGTCACCTTCACTAACAAAGCAGCGCAAGAGATGCGCGAGCGATTGCACTCCCTGTTAGGCACAGATGGGGAAAAGCTGTGGATAACTACTTTCCACTCTGCTGGGCTACGAATGTTGCGCTTTGAGGCGGCACGGCTTGGGTACTCAAACCAGTTCGTTATCTATGACGATCAGGACACGAAGGGCGTGCTGAAGCAGGTCATTAAGGAACTCAACATCAACGACGATCGTTATCCGCTCGATACCTTCTCTCGAGCGATTGATAGGTTTAAGAACAACTACATCTTTCCGGCACAAGCGGCGAAGGACGCTAGTAGCGTTGAGGCCGATCTTCAAGCTCAGGTATATGACCGCTACCAAAAGGTTCTCCTTGAGGCGAACGCGATGGACTTCGGCGATCTCTTGGTGAATGCAGTTCGGATCTTGAGGGAGTTCCCGGATGTCTTAGAGTACTATCGCCGCACGTTGCACTACGTCCTCGTCGACGAGTTTCAAGACACTAACAAGGTTCAGTACATGTTTATTCGCCTGTTGGCGGAGCCTCGTCGAAACCTCTTTGTGGTTGGCGATGACGACCAATCGATCTACGGGTTTCGAGGGGCAACTATTAGCAACATCCTTGAGTTCGAGAAGGATTTTCCGAACACCAAAGTTGTAAAGCTTGAGCAAAACTATCGCTCAACGGGAACTATCCTTAACGCCGCACACGCCGTTATTGAGAAGAACAAGTCCAGAAAGGCTAAAAAGCTTTGGACCGCTGGTGGCGAAGGGGATCAGCTCCGCACGTTCATCGGATACGACGAGAATCAGGAAGCTGAGTTCATTACTTCAGAGATCCGAAAGCTCGTCACTCAGGGGTTCAAGTACTCTGAGCTCGCGATTCTCTACCGTACCAATGCGCAGACTCGAGCGCTTGAGGAATCTCTCGTTCGAGGGAAGATTCCCTACAAAATCTATGGCGGTTTGAAGTTCTTCGATCGCAAAGAGGTCAAGGACATCCTTGGATATGTGCGGCTCCTGGTGAATCCAGCAGACAATCAAGCTTTTCAACGGGTGGTAAACACCCCTCCGCGCGGAATTGGGGCACAAGCTCTTCAAGCGATAGCTGATGAGGCGCGCGCAACCTCGATGCCGTTCCTTCACGCGTCGGTTACGGTTGCGCGCTCCAACAAGAGTATCCAAAAGTTTGTTGAGTTGATGGGGGAGCTGAAGCAAGCCTCTCAGACGATGAAGCTAGGAGAGTTCCTCGGGTTTATTGTTGAGAAGACCGAGTACGGGCCGCGGCTTGCGGCGATGAAGGATCCGACAGCACACTCCCGTATAGAAAACTTACAGGAGTTGGAGTCCCTGGGGCGCACCATGGAGCGACCGGACTCAACGACTGAACAAGTGATGAAGGATCTCCTCGATCGTATCTCTCTAACTTCAAGCGCAGATGTGCCGGCGGGTGAAACGGGGGCGCAGGATCCAAATCAGAAGCCAGAGACCGTTTCGCTCATGACCCTTCATTTAGCCAAGGGGCTTGAGTTTCCGGTTGTATTCTTTGCCGGGTTAGAGGAGGGGCTCCTCCCGCACTATCGGTCGCTCGATGACGCGGTGGGCCTCGAAGAGGAGCGGCGGCTCTGTTATGTGGGTATTACCCGCGCGATGAAGCTGCTCTACCTCTCGCGAGCGCACAACCGCGGAATGTTCGCGGCCGGGGGAAGCGCTGGGAGCTCGGGTGGCGTGCGGATCGTGAGCCGCTTCGCCAAAGATATCGACCCCAAGAGTCTCGTCGCTGTGGCTACCGAACGCTCTCAGGGCGCGACCTTCATTGAAGGATATCCAAAGTTCTCGTTTGATGATGAAGATGAGATAGACACAAGAGTTGAGGACGATTACTCAAACACCTGGCGACGCAAAAAGAAGTATCCGTCGCATAACGACGCTGAGCCTTCATATTCATCCAAGACTAATGTTTCACTCGATCAGTTGAGAAGTATGCTGATGCCCGCTGATTCGATGAAGCAGGAGCCAACAACGCCGAAGGAGTATTTCGGAAAGCCATCCGCTGCGCTTGAAGAACTCGTGGAGGGGGTAGAGGTGATTCACCCTACATTCGGAAAGGGGCGTGTTGAGGGTATCAAGGGAAGTGGAAATTCAGCGAACGTCACGATTAAGTTTGAGTCCTTTGACGAGCCGAAGAAGTTGGTGTTTCGGTTTGCGAAGTTGGTGTTGGCGTAGGCGGACCGATCGCTTTGTAGCGTCAGGCGAACGCGTTTGTGATTCGTGACATTCTTGGCGACCGACACGGTCGCCCTCCCGA
>JALRCK010000104.1 GCA_023262305.1 Deltaproteobacteria bacterium | reverse complement strand
CAATCCGGCAACAACACTATTAACAACCCTCATATACATCCCCATCAAATTCACGACCTGAGCACCACGCTCAGCGTTTCTACAGTGAGGTTGTGAAGGAACTCTTTCTGCCTGATACCCCTTACTTTTGGGGTGTTATGGAAGGGTAATGCGACTGTTATAGACTTGTTATAAATTCGCCTGGCCCGCTAGCTCCCAGCCTGGCACACCCGACTTTCGCCTGCAGACTTGGCTCAACGTCACGCTGAGCAACGCTGGTGAGGTACGAACCCACCGCAGTAGGGGAGCGTTGGAAGTGTCCTGTGCCAGACTTTTGGCTTAATTCGTCGAAGTCGGAGCGGTCTTGAGCGTACCCAATCCCCCATCCACCCCAAACACTTGACCGGTTATCCAGCCGCCATCGTCTGAAAGAAGGAGCGCAGCGAGCTTGCTGATATCGGTCGCCTCACCCAGACGTCCGAGCGGATGTAGCGCGCGCGAAAAGGATGCGGCAGTTGGATTTGAGGTGATCTTTTCGCTGAGAGGAGTTTGTACGAGACCCGGCGCGATGCAGTTGACGCGAAGCTTTCGAGGCGCATAGGTCGCAGCAGCAGACATAGTTAATCCGATGATGCCAGCTTTTGCAGCGGCGATAGCCTCATGGTTAGCAAGGCCGATTCGCCCAGCGGCGGATGAAAAAAGCAGAACAGAACCACCATCGGTCATCGTGCGGGCGGCCGTTCGCATGACAAGAAACGCCGATGTGAGGTTCAGATTTATGACTGAGGAGAACTCAGCTTCGCTCGTGAGGTGAGCCGGTTTTAGAAGGATCGAGCCTACGCAGTGAGCGACGCCACTGATCGAGCCCAAGGTCGAAGTCGCCTCCGAGAAAGCTCGTTCGATGTCAGCGAGCTTTGTCACATCGGCGACCGTGTACCCCGAGGCTCCAACCTCTTGAGCGACGCTTTGGAGCCGTTCCTCAGAACGAGCCGCTAGAAAGGTAGGGATACCTCTCTGTGAGAGATCCGCTGCGATCGCCGAACCGATGCCACCTGAACCACCAAAAATAAGAACCCCGCTCATACTCCACGCTCCCTTTCATCCAAGATACTACGCTACCGTAGTCGATAACTCTCCCCTACCGAAAGAGGGGAAACGAGCACATGCGCTGGAATCAAAATTAAGATGTACCAGCGCGAGGGACTACGGACGCGCCCACCAGCGACACCAACCGCCGCGCAAGGGATGCGTGATTCGGGCTGTGAACCGATTCCGATACGGTCCCTGCTAATCCACTTGCGACAAGGAACGGCAAGCTCATTCGACCGATTCGACTTCCCATGGTTGTTGCTGTTATGCGAGTGAAGCCTCTAACATCTCGCACCTGTGCTTCACGATCTCGCTTGTAGCGAACAAGGGCTGTTCGCGGATCTGAGCGCCCAAGCGCTTCAAGCACACACTCACCCACGAGGCGCCCGGTCATCAGAGCATGCGTCATGCCGAATCCGGCGCATGGGTCAAAGGTCTCGCATGCGTCCCCGATGACAAAGGCTCCTCGGCACGTTGCTCCTCGATAGAGGGTGTTTATCGCTCCACAGCTTAGGAAGGGATACTCTCGCGATATCGCTATCCCCAAGGTATCCGAGATCTCCTCTACATGTAGAGAGAGTGCCCGGTCGTGAACAAACCTCTGCACCAGGTCTTGGGAGCCAAGCACCGAGCAGTTGAACCGACCATCGGCGAGTGGTGTGAGGTAAACCTCCCCTCCTGGTACCAAAAAAGTATGCACATAGGGATCAAGAGTCCCTCGCGTTAGTCGCCACGCTGAGCTCGTTCCAAGCCTCGGCGAACGAGGCGTTGTGATCGACATACCAAGCGAACGGAGAGTGGGAGAAGCCGAGCCATCGGCGATGACGAGGGCGCTCCCCCGCTCTTCGATATCTCCCACACGAACCACACACCTTCCACCTTCAAGCTCATGGATGACGGCTTTTTGTCCGAGCATAATTCGCGTGGAAGAGAACTGAGCCGCTTGCTCCAGCAGGCTTTGATCAAGTTCAACCCGAGGCACCCCGACGAGACCGGAACGCTCGGGGATCAGAAGCGAACGCTTCCCCTTAAAGATCCGATACCCTGCGAGCTTGGTGTGGGAACACCCAAGGGCTCCGAGTGAGCACCCGGCGGCCGCCAGCTCAGCCTGCCCGCGAGCAGAGAGACCTTCCCCACACGGCTTGCGACGCGGAAACCTCTCTTTATCTATGAGGGTAACTGGAACTCCCGCTTTGCCGAGAGCCAGGGCCGCCATCGAACCAGCGAGCGATGCGCCGACAATAATGACCCTTTCTTTTGACGCGTCGTTTATCACCGACCCTCCACGCCACGCGGGAGAAACCTCCCCTTCATCCCCATCGCTTCGCGGTATCCGGGTATCCTGAAGAGGTGAGACTCTTCGAGGGGTATCCTTCGATATAATACTATCCCATTCAGGAATGAGAATAGGAGCGCAGTCCACACCGCGCCACCGAGCAACGGTAAACTTGCGATCTCAACTATCACCACGAGGTAATTGGGGTGTCTAATGAATCTGTACGGTCCATCAGACACAAACGCACGTTGCGATTCATCCGATGTCATCACCGAGATATTCCAGAAGGAGCCGAGAGTTCGCAGAGCCCAGAAGCGAAGGAGCTGCGCGAAACTAAAGGCGAGAGCTGCAGCAGCGCCGACTACGACCGGCATTGCGGAGGGAAACAGGAGTGCTTCACACGCCATGCAAACGTACCATCCCGTATGCATAGCGATCATCGCTCGCATACCAGCTAAACTCTCCTTCTCGGAGAAGCCTCTTGAGCTCATGAGCTTTTGGTTGCGGCGTGATACCAGGAGCTCTCCAACCCGCTCGACAATGCAGTAGCCGTAGAGCACCCAGAAGATCGTCATCATCCGCAACACTCAAAGAGGTTCATCTGCAAGGTAAGCCCCGGCCCCACCCCAAGCATCAAGACCTTCTCTCCGACCTTGAATTCCCTATCCTTGAGAAAGCTCTCAAGCGCGGACAGTATTGAGGCGGACGACATATTCCCGTGATCGCGCAAGCTCTCCCACGCCCATCGACTTTGCGAGCGCGAAACTGAAAGGGTCTCCTCTAGGCTTGAGAGGATCTTTGCTCCTCCTGGATGAAAGAGCCACCACGCTATGTCATGTGATGAGAGGTCAGACTGCGCCAAGAATGTCTCTATAGCTGCAGGAGCTGCCTGCAGAAGCGCCTGGGGGATCTCTCGATCAAGACGGAGATGTGTTCCGTCATCAAAGATATCGTATCCCATAAGAGTTGATGTGTTTGGGATCAGATACGACTGCGAATCAACAATACGGAGAGGTCCGCTATCGGGCGATATGACAACACACGCGGCACCATCCCCAAAGATAGCGGAGCCAACGATATTTCCAGAGCGAAGATCCTCTCCCTGATACACCAGGGAACACAGCTCCACTGACGCGAGTAACGTAATTCCCGATGTGGCGCAAAGGTGTCGAGCGAGCGATATACCGATAGCACCACCAGCACATCCGTATTGAAAGACAGGCAACCGCAGCACGGTCTGAGGAATGTTCAGCTCCTCAATAAGGTGGGCATCGATTGCGGGGATCGCTGGAACGGAGCACGATGTCGTAAGGAGCGCCCCCACTGCTTGCGGGGAGATCTCTGATTCTTGAAGCCCCTTGGTGATGACTTCACGCAGGAGAGCGCCTCCAACTTCGCCAAAGATCTGAGCTCTCGTCGCGGTGCCCTCAAGCCGCAGAAGGTCCTCGATCGGAAGAGCGAAATTGCGGTACTCAATCTTTGTTGAGCCCGCCAGGCGCTCAAAGAGGGCTCGCTCTTGAGGCGCACTCTTCAACCAAGCGCCTGCTTTGTCAGTTATCTCCTCTGTCGAGTAACGGTACGCCGGATAAGCTGTTACGACTGAGTGTATAAAAGACATAGAGGAGTGAGCGCTAGGAGCGCTTTAACGGGACCTTAGTTTGGTATGAGATAGTAACCGTTGGATCCAACTTGGCTATGAGGATGGATGGGTCCTCAATATTGTAGTCGGCCCACTGAAGGGGGATAGAACCACTAATCTTGTAGAAGTTCCCGTCCTTAACTATCGAAACTGGCAATTCAGCCTCTTTGGAGATATCTCGCATAGTGATTACCCCTGTCAACGTGCCAGTGCACCGTCCCGTGATGTCGATGACTGAGGGTTTGCACGATTGCGATAACCGCCGCGAGACAAAGGTAACGACCGGATAGGTCTCAGATGCCATGCACTCCTGAAGCTTATCATCCCGACTATCCCAATCGGTATCGAAGGTCTTAACCTTTATTTTGAGGTCAACCATTATCGACAGGGGGTCGTTCTTATCCGAGAGCCCTATCGACCCATCGAGGTCTTTCGTAGTCCCGTTAATCGTATGCCACGTCGAATCAACAACGAATGAAACGTTTGTGTTAGAGTCGTCGAGGGTCGATGGTAGGCTCCACGTATCAGCGCGAGCAACCACTGAATGGCCCCCTAACCAGGTCAACACCACAGAGGCGAGTAATGACACGCGAAGGTTCATAGCTGTCCACAACCTGAAAGAGGAAGATACCGTCAATCGACTATCCTCCTACGATGCCTCACATTCGCCCAAAGCGCTAGGGTCCGCCTCTCTGATGGTCCTGACCTACCATTCGCGATATGCTGAGGGAAGCTTTGAAGGTCATGATAGGATGGGAACAAAAACTTTAGCGTTGGCTCTTGGGGCGCTCTGCCACCTGTCGTTTTGCGCCGCTGTGACAATCATGATGATTGCACTTTTTGGGGGGATGAGTGGCTACCTTCCCCCCCTGGCGCAAGGGGCAGCTATACTGCTTGACGTCTTGCTACTGCTGCAATTCCCAATTCTCCATACACTGATGCTACGTCCTTCTGGGCGCAAATTCCTAGCCTCCTTATTTCCTGGGGAGGTGGGAGCGCACCTGGTAACCACGACCTTCGTTATCGCCGCGTCCCTCCAACTGCTCCTACTCTTCCTATGTTGGGCACCCATAGGAACGTCATCATGGGAACCCACCGGAACGCCTCGGCTGATCTGGACAGTGCTTTACGCAACATCTTGGGCACTCCTGGCAATCGCTATGACGAATGCAGGGCTCGCAACTCAGATGGGTTACCTCGGCTGGTCCGCTGTTTTTAAGGGCCGAGCACCCCAGTACCCAACATTTCCCACGCATGGCCTCTACAGAATCTGTAGGCATCCGGTGTATTTTGCGATGGCGCTTGTTTCATGCACCGGCCCGGTTTGGAACATCGATCACGCCGTGATCGCGAGTGTATTCTCATTGTACTGCGTGCTCGGTCCTACGTTTAAGGAGCGACGCCTTCTCGCAGTGCACGGACCGGAGTTTGCACGGCATCTGCAAGAGGTCCCATTCTTTCCAACACCAGCGTCGTGTTGGAGAGCGCTTTTCCCGGGCAGCAAATGATATCCGGGAGAATCTCATTTCGTCCAAACTCGCCGCAAAGGTATTTTGAGATCACCTCTGCAGGTTCGCCTTCACCGCATTCCAGAAGGGAAAATAGCCTGATTTCGCGAGCGGAAAGTATCGCTCTTCCCATTCGCGTCTAAAAAAAACGAGATCACATCCCTGGTCTCGGAGCTTGCTCTGCAACTGTATGAGCACTGGAAGTTCATCGCCACATCGAGGGAGCGGTGCATATATCACTCCCTCCCCTGCATCTTGCATAACACGCACCACGCCCTCGACACCGGTCACTGAGACGCCTCGGGTGCGGGCGAGGAAATCATCTCGAAGCTGCTCCATAAAAACACCCACCTTGTCTGCTCGGCTACACAGATCGAGCTTCAGGGCGCAATAGCGAGGCTCGCCAGACACTCCTTTGAGATAGAGATCCACTGAAAGGTCATCATCGTGTGCCAAAACGCACCTCACTGATGAAAGCGGGAGCGCGGGAAGTGAAGGAAGTGGTCTCGCACCTTCAACGCCATCTTGTGGCAACGGCTCAGGGTTGAGGTTGAGCTCGGAATCTTTTGGCGACCACCTCCCCTCGGAATACTTCGCGATATTGTCGGGGCGAGCCACATAGATCTTACCCTTGGTTTGGAGCCCTCCGACCCACCGCCATGAAAGGGTATTCGAAGCCGGGTCTCCATCAAGGAGGTGGCGATACATAAACTCTGCGCCCAACTGCCAGGGAAGCTTCAAGGTAAAGATCCATACGCTGGCGAACCACATGCGGGTGTGGTTGTGAAGGTAGCCTGTCGCTACAAGCTCTGAGACCCAATCATCAAAGAAAGAGAGTCCGGTCTGACCCCGCGTGGCAGAGTGGTACTGCGGACAATTCGCTCGCTCCACCTTGAGAGACTCAAGCTGCGCGAGATAGCGCGTCCACACACCTGGACGAAGCTCAAGCCACCCCTTCCAGTAGGTTCTCCACATCAACTCCTGAACAAATTTTTCAGCCACTGAAAATGGGTGCGCTGACAACACACCGTGAATACACTCCTCTTCAGAGAGGACTCGGTATCGAATCCATGAAGAGAGCCGTGAGACCTCGGCATGTCCAGGGCGGTCGAAATTCCGTTCGAAGCCATAGCGGGGGACGCGAGGGAGAAACGCCTTGAGTGCCTCGACAGCAAGAGAGCGGTTAGTCATGGTTCAGGGACTCTTATTGGGAAAGCCTGATGCTTCCACTATCTGACGCTATATCACCCCAAGCATGGGCTCATGGCAAGGTGGAGAGAGTCTGCGTGTTGCGCTCGCATCATGCTAGACGGCGTAGTGCCTCGGAGCGAGCCTCACCGCCAGGAGTTGTGGCATACACCGCAGTGGCGTTCTTGAGTTTATTCCGCTGAATCGTGTACACGAATTTGCCCATCTCGTTTGTTGAGAGAGAAACCGTCTTTCGTCCAACAATCAGCTTGACTGGAGTGCCAGCGATCGGCTCGTTGAGAGCCGACACGAGGGAACCGACAAACTTGACCATACGACGATTTTTTACCGTTCGAAGGTTCAGTCGGGAATTTGTCAAGCTCGGCGGCATCGCCTTGAGCTCGAGGCAGCTTCCAAAGTGAAGGAGGTGGTCATTTATCTGATCGAGGCTTCCTTGCGAGAAGCGGCTTCCAATCATGATGTTGGGAGCCATGAGGCTCATTGACCCCCAGTTAGCTGC
>JALRCK010000103.1 GCA_023262305.1 Deltaproteobacteria bacterium | reverse complement strand
GGAGGTGGCGCCACGGTGGGAACGCGTACTCCTCGCTCCCCCAGAAATATTGTGAGATAGGTGTCAGCGTCAGCGAAGGAACGCTGCCTAACGCTCTCGCCAACTTGTGCGACCATCGCCGCAATCTGACCACCTCGTGCCCCCTCGCGAACCTGAGTGCTTAACGCCGAGAATAATTTACGACCTACGTCTTGCCCCTCGGCAGTGTTGAGAGTTTGAGCCAGCATGGACCGATTGTCGAACATGAGGCGCGCAACCCCGCGGTTGCCCGCATCGTGATACTCGGTGATACGTTGAGCAAGAGAGGTTGGTGGATCAAGATAGGTGAGGGGGCGCATGAGGTCAGGGATCGCTAAGGCTAGTGTCTCTTGTTTCGTGTTGGATGAGAGTACTACCAGGCACTCAAGCAGTTTTGGCGCCGTTGTGATGAGGTGAAAGTAATCCAGGCGCTGCTCTTTGGGGGTGCACTCGATCAGATTGCTTACAAGCTCGAACACCTTTGGTTTTTCGCTCAGCAGCGCAAGGTCAACTTTGTGGTTGATTAGGAAACTCTCCTGCCGCGACTGAGTTGGCTCAACAAGTCCTATAAGTTTGCCAACTCTGGCCTCCGGTGATACTCCGCGGACCGCCTCATGGATCCCCGAGAGGCGTTTATTGCACAGCCTCAGCAATCCATCGCGCAAAAACATGAGCTGACCTGTGACTCGATAGCGGGCAAGAGGATTCGAGAGGACCTCACCTATGAGAGGGGCCGTCAAGTCGGAGATCTCTCTCTCCATAGCTCTCCCTCCGATCTCCTTGAGCGTTGGATCGTTCGAGCGAATGAGGTCGGATGTCAGCTTCTGAAATTCTCTCATCCCTGCGCACCGTGGAGTTCCGTTTTTATCGCTCAGGGTGTCGAGGTAAAAGTCGCTCACATGGTCGAGCCCCAGGATGACTGAGCCGCCTGGCATGAGAACTTTGTCGCCTTGCTTGGCTGAGAATACTGCAAGGTGGGCTATGTGCGGATCATTGACTGACCCGATATCACGAAGCTCCTTCGCGAAGTCCGATTTAGAAACGGGGCGCTCCACTATCTCCCTAAAGACCTTTGACTCGTGCAGCATCTGTAGCCACATCTCGGTGCCATCGATCGCGCGTTGGAGGGAGGTGGCATAGGCTGAGTTTATATCCTGAGGCCGCTCGTAAACCTGGGTCAGGAAATCGTCCAAAAATCCGAAGGGCCTAAAATGAGAGAGTGCAGCGACAAGGTGACAGTCATCCTCTGAGCAGGTGAATCCGCGGCGAGTCAGTAGGTTGAACAACGCGCGTCCACCATACCAGCTCGCTTGCTCGACAAGGTCGATGTGGGAGGGCTGGTCTGCATCGATAGCTCCGGGGCGTTGAGGGAGTTTGAGCTCTCCAAGCGGATCCTGCCTGGGAGCTACGGGCGTATCGGTAGATGTCCACTCCTTCATTCGATCCAGCTCAGTACCTGAGAGCGAGAGCTCCGGATGGGTATCGGATTGAGTCGCGGTTATCCGGTCCCCGAACTTTTTCATCATGGAGGAGAGGTCGGTTTTCATGCGGCTCAAGAGATCCGTGTACGCGTCCGCTCGACGCATCGTTCAGTCATTCTGTGTACAAATAATGAGCTCCTACGCGCATCTTTTACCGCTATGGTGTACGCCGCTTGTGCCGGCACCTCGAATGAGTTGGTGATAAAGGTGCTTCCCGGTTTCATCTCCCGATTCGCCTTCTGCCACACTTGCGTCATGGCGGCGGGAGAGAGGAATGCGTAGACATAGTCGAACTCGTCCAGAGGGGTACGCTTGAGATCCTGAAAGTGAATAGAGATTGAGCCCCTGCCGTACAGGAGGGCTTTTACCTTGGATACTATGAAGGGGAGGACTCCGATCTCCACTCCGTAGTAGGTCCCCAGGGGGCGGTGTTGCCGCAGGAAGAGCAGGAGGTCTCCGCATCCACATCCGATGTCGATAAAAGTGAAGTTCGTCTCGGGTGGAAGTTCAGCGAGAATTAACGGATACGCTGCGCGGCTCGTTGGGTAGTAGGGAACTCTTGTCCACAGGGCGGGTGCGTGGAGGAGCGCGAGTGCTGCAAACGGAATGGCAAAGATCCAACTTGGCAGGGATACTGCAAGCGAACCGGCGAGGGCGAAGGGGAGCGCCATATTTACAAGGACCCACGGCTTGGGAAGTCGCAGAAATGTGGCGCAGACTCCGGCGATGAGTGATGCTGAGATAACGCTGCAGGTGACATTCTGAGTGACCTCCCAAGCGAGGAGAGTGGCTCCGATCGCTACGATCTGTGAAACGATCGTTTGCAGGATGAATGCGATTGGCGCCAGCGGGGAGGGGGTGCTCATCTTAGCTCTCCTGTGCATCCATAATTGAGCGAGGAAGGTGTTCCCGCACCGAGCCGCCGTAGAGGGATTCGAGCTCTTCAAGGGTCTTTGAGCGTTCAGATGAGTCGCTCACCTGTGGCACTTTAATCAAAAAGCGCATGAAGAGGTCTCCGCGTGTCCCATCTGAGAGTGGGATCCCCTGTCCTTTGAGGCGCACTTCTGTGCCGCTTTGAACTCCTCGGTCTACCGTTACGAGGAGTGGATCGCCGAGTGATGGAACCTGAATTTTTGCGCCTGAGATCGCCTCGTTGATCGTAATCGGCACATCGATGGTGAGGCCTCGGTGCGTAATCGAGAGCCACGGATGGTGCGCCACCCTGATGACGATGATTATCTCCTCTGATGAGTCTTTGCTGCGCATCCGAACGATACTGCCCTGTCGGACACCAGCGGGAATGGCGACGGAGACCTTTTTCACTTCACCGTTTTTCTCTGTCACTTCGACGGTCTTTCGTACCCCCGCAATCGCCTCGAACACAGAGATGGAGACCTCCATGAGAGCAAGGGATGAGATCGTGGGGCGAGGTGTTTTGGGCGGGGTAGGTTTTGACAGGATGTTCTTTGCGCGGGAGATTGAGGACTCTAAAGACTTTCTCAGAGTTGAGAACCTGGTGGGCTTTGGCTTGGGAGAGACCTTGGCTACCTTGGGCTCTGGTGGTGGTTGCGGAGTTGGTTGTGGTCGTTGCTGTGGTTTTGGCTGCGCAGGCTGTTGAGGTGGAGGTTTGGGCTTCGGTTGGCTTTTAGCTGCAGCTTGCTGTTTGCGATACGCTTGGTGCGCCTTATCGAAGGCGGAGGCGAAGGTCTCTTGAACGTTGCGTTCATCGTCGTACTGTTTGCGTTGCTCGGGATCTGAGAGCACCTCATAGGCGGCTGAGATCTGGCGGAACTTCTCCTCCGTAGCCTTGCCGGGATTAACATCCGGGTGGTACCTGCGGGCGAGGATTCGATACGCACGCCTGATCTCTTCGCGTGTCGCTGCCGATGAGAGCCCGAGGGTCTTATAGTGGTCGTGCATAGTCGGTGTGTCCGCCCCCGTTGCCGGGCCGACGTATCGGTCGTAAGTGAGCGTCGTTTATGGAGCTTCCCCTGTATTCCTAGATGAGCGTTATCGGGCGTAGGGCGCCGATAAGCGTGCTGGAAGGGGGATATGGCGGTAAGAGAGGGGGAGAGGGGTTCAGCGGATAACGACGTAGCTTTACTTTGATGAGGCTAGGTGGTTAATATCGCAATAAAATTTTGGTCAGGGAGGCTATCGTCCCTGAGCATCGCCCCTGGTGTGGGTTGTTTGGAAAGTCATCATGAATGCTGCTCATAAAGGAACAAACCCCCGTAAGGTTCTCGTCACCGCTGGTCTCCCGTACTCAAACGGGAGGCTCCATGTGGGGCATCTCGGAGGCGCATACATCCCGGCCGATATCTATGTTCGTTACTTACGCTTAACTGGAGCGGACGTTCGATTCATCTGTGGGTCTGATGACCACGGTGTCGCGATCATGATTACCGCTGAGCAGGAGGGGAAGACCCCTGCGGAGGTTGCCCAGCACTACCAAAAGTTGCAGGCGCAAGACTTTGCTGGGATGGGGATCAGCTTCGACATCTACAGTGGAACCAGCATCAACCCCTATCACGCCAAGGTGAGCCAGGACTTCTTCAAGGCGATCCATGAAAAGGGGTACTTTGAGAAGCAGAGCTCTCGGCAGTTCTACGATGAGGCGCGTGCGGCATTTCTACCTGACAGGTATGTGAAGGGAACATGCGGATACTGCGGCACCCATGAGCAGAACAGCGACCAGTGCGAGAACTGTGGTAAGATGCTCGATATCGATTCGCTCAAGAATCCTAAGAGCACGGTCTCGGGGGAGCCTGCGACGATACGTGAAACGGTACACTGGTTCCTTGACCTCTCGCGCTTTGAGAAAGAGGTGACAGAGTGGCTTGAGGGTGCAGATGTCCGTGAACAGACCAAGGCCTATGTTCGAGGATTGCTCGGCACGGGGCTCGTCAAGCGCGCCATGACTCGCGATATCACCTGGGGCATTCCGGTGCCGCTCGATGATCCCGATGCAAAGGGAAAGGTGCTCTACGTTTGGTTCGATGCTCCCATTGGCTACATCTCCAATACGTATGAGCTTGAGGCGAATCGGGGGCACGATGTGTCAGTTGCTGAAAAGATGTGGCGACTCGGGGACGATACCGAGATCGTGCACTTCATCGGCGAGGACAATACCGTATTCCACTGTGTGATCTGGATAGCGATGTTGACCGCTGTCGGAACGATGAAGCTTCCAAAGGGAGTAATCGTAAACCACTACTTCAATATTCAGTTCCCAGGTAAAGAGGTCGAGAAGATCTCAAAGTCCCGCGGCACCGCGATCTGGGTCGGGGATTATCTTGCAGCGGGTGGAAATCCTGACGCGTTGCGATACTACCTCACAGCTATCGCCTCCGAGAAAGCGCGCACCGTCTTTAAGCCTGAGGACCTTGAGCAACGGTTCAACTCAGAGCTCGCGGACTCGGTTGGGAATTTCGTTAATCGAATTACCTCATTTACTATCAAGCACTGTGGTCCGAACGTACCGGTTTTTGACAAATCGTTGGTGGGGGCGGTCGACAAGGCGTTCGATGGTGCGATGAATGCCGCATTTGAGGCAACCACTCAGGAGCTTGAAAGGCACTCCTTCAAGGGGGCGCTAGAGGCGGTGATGGAGTTTAGCCGTCAATGCAACAGATACGTTGACGAGAAGGCTCCCTGGACGATGCGCAAGACCGATATGGAGGGAACGAAGGTAACGCTTGCATACTCCCTCCGCGCTATCCATGCTCTCGGAATCATGATGTTGCCCTTCATCCCAACGGCCGCAGAGAAGATCCTCTCAGCGTTTGGTCGAGATGCAGCAACGGTTTCTTGGAGCGACGCCGTGAGCTTCGACCTGATTGGTGGTCCGCTCTCCCAGCCGCCAATCCTCTTCCAAAAGATGGGAGTTGCAAAGGCTTAGCCCCTTTGACTCCTGAGCTTCTCAACGGCGCATTCCGGTGAGGAGTTGGCAGTAGCTGCTTGATCTCTGCGCAACTTTTCCTCCCTTTCCAAAAGAGGGAAATCGTGTTGAATTAGTGTTTTATTGGCGCGCGGCGACCGCCGGCGCATCCAGGTCGTTTTTTTATGCAGAATGCGAACGTTCTTCCGGACGAAAACCTCTGGGCTCAGTGTGTTGAGCAGTGGGTGTGCGATGCCGGTATACTCGATGAAGAGGTTGAGAAGAGGGTGCAAGAGAGCTTCACAGCTGTTCCTCGGCACCATTTCATTGAGCCGATGTATCTGCATCACGCAGTAAAGGATGTGGATCTTCCGATCGAGGAGGGGCAGTGGCTGACCCGCCCATCCGTGCTGATTCGAATGATGGGACTCATCAACCTTGATCGTCGCATGCGGATCCTCGAGCTAGGATTTGGAAGTGGGTACCTCTGCGCTGTCATGTCCGCAGCGGGAGCACAGGTGTTCGGGGTCGACACGATCGGCACCTTGGCGCAGAGCTCGCGTAGGGTTCTCGATTCTCTGAAGCACCACGGTGTGATCGTTCGCCGGGGAGAGGGACGTAAGGGGTGGGCAGACGCCGGACCTTTCGACGCTATTGTTGTCTCGTATCCTGTACTGCTCGAAAGTGAGCTTCCCTTGAATCAACTGGTGGACGGGGGGATGCTCGTCGCTCCCTTGGTGTCGAACGGAATTACTCGTTTAGTTGTATGGACGCGATCAGGAGAGACAACTCGAAGGGTTGTCTTTGAGGAGGTCGAGTTTAGGTAGGTTCGTGCCTGATACTCAGAGGGTGAGTGAGGGGTTAGTGATGAAGGGCATAGTGGAGGTCGAATGGCGAAGCGAGCTCTCTTTCTAGTAACTGTTGCTCTTCTCACGGGGTGCGCCGTAAAGCGGAGCGTTCCCACAGCCGAACAGGAGCGAATCTACACTGTATCAAAGGGTGAAACCATCGAGCGAATCGCACACGTTTCAGGCCTCTCGGTTGAGGAGATCCTTGAGTACAACGAGATCGCTAACCCTCGATCAATCAAAGTAGGGCAGATTATTAAGATTCCGGCGGTGGGTCCTCTTGAGTCGCAAGATTTGATGCGGGCTTCCCTTCGTGAAACGGGAGCGCGCACGATGAACATCTCTCACGTCCGGGAATATGTAGGCGCTCTCGCCTTTCCAGTTCATGGCTCCCTTCACACCTCGCCATTCGGATGGAGGGGAAAACGCTTTCATGAGGGAACGGACTTCGGAGCACCAGAGGGAACTCCTATTTATGCAGCGCACGATGGAGTCGTTGTGCTTGAGAGCCCATCGCACGGAAAGTACGGTCGTATCATCGTTATCCAAAGGGATAAATTCATGACCGTCTATGGGCATAACAGCCGAAATAGGGTCTCCCAAGGTGATACGGTGCAGAAGGGGCAGTATATAGGTGATGTCGGTGCTACCGGACGGGCGACTGGTCCCCACCTCCATTTTGAGACCCGCGTGCTCGACCCGCAGGGACGTTATTCAGCAGTCGATCCCTATGTTTTCTTTGTAAAAATGGATGGGAAACAGTAGGCGTTGAGTGCCCGGAAAACCTCAAATTTTCGGCATCTTAAGGGAGCCCTCTCTCACGTTGGCGCCATCCTCATCTTCTGCTATCCTCAATGAAACGCGCTCGTAGCTCAGTTGGATAGAGCACAAGTTTCCTAAACTTGGGGTCGGGAGTTCGATCCTCTCCGGGCGCACCATTTTCCACCTCGATGATGGGACCGAGGAGGGTCGGCGTCCCCGCCGACCGCGACCTGTTATAAATGTCCCGGTGAGCCCTCGGCGTCCCGCC
>JALRCK010000102.1 GCA_023262305.1 Deltaproteobacteria bacterium | reverse complement strand
ATTAAGCCCAAGCGACAGCAGATGTTGATTGAGCGGGATTAGGTCAACGCTGGGGGAGCGGGCTACGACCGCCCGTAAGATGAAACCACCTCGGTGAAATCACATGGGCTTCATCAGGAGACGAGATCCTTACGGGCGGTCATAGCCCGCCCCTCCCTGGTGGTAAGGGGATTAACCTCGATGATGGCGGTCCTGCTGGAGAGGCCCGCTACAACCACCTAGATTCAGATAAGAGCATCCGGTCGCGATGCTTGTGCAGAAATGCCCCCTTTTCAGTTGACTTCATACCCCGACGCCCTTAAGGTGGTGGGTATGTCACGCACCTGGCGACCATCCTTTAGCCTCTTCTTTTATTTCCCGCCCCGCGGGTAATATTCGTTTCTTCCAACACATCCCTATAGTTTCTTCAAACCTCACTCAAAGAGGCCTTGTTGTATGGTTATCACCGAGAATCTTCACGTTGAATCAATTGTTCCACTACCGACCCCGGCGGCAGTCAAGGCGGCCCTCCCCCTCTCGGAGCGCCTTGAGGACCAGATCACCGAGTCGCGCCAAGTTATTGAGGAGATCCTAGATCGCAAGGATCCGCGCAAGCTCGTTATCGTTGGACCCTGCGCGGCGTACGATCCTGAGGCCACCCTCGAATACGCACGGCGCCTTAAGACCCTTGCCGAGCAAGTTAAAGACACCCTCTTCATTGTCATGCGGGTCTACTTTGAGAAACCCCGTACCACCACCGGCTGGAAGGGGTTGATAAACGACCCTCGCCTCGACGACTCCTTTCACGTTGAAGAGGGACTCTTCGTGGCGAGACGGCTCCTCATGGCGGTGGCTGAGATCGGTTTGCCCATAGCGACCGAAGCCCTAGATCCGATCGTCCCGCAATACATCGGAGACCTCATTTCATGGACCGCAATTGGAGCTCGCACCGTCGAAAGCCAAACGCATCGGGAGATGGCGAGCGGACTCTCCTCCCCTGTCGGATTCAAAAACGGCACGGATGGAAATGTCCTGATCGCCGTTCATGGGATCGTCTCTGCCGAGCAGCCCCATCGTTTTCTGGGTATCAATCAGCACGGACAGTGCGCAGTGGTTCAAACTCGAGGAAACAAATACGGGCACATCGTCCTTCGAGGCAGCAAGATGCCCAATTACGACGAGACGAACGTGGCGGCGACCGCAGCCTTGATGGAACGGCACGGTGTCGCGCCGAACATCATCGTTGATTGCAGCCACGGCAACTCAAACAAGGACCACAATCGACAAGCGGCAGTTTTTAAAGATGTGCTCTCTCAGATCCAGCGTGGGAACTCCCCTATCGTTGGTTGGATGCTTGAGAGCAATCTCCACGAGGGCCGGCAAGATCTCGGTAGCGGCGAGCTTCGGTATGGCGTTTCGATTACCGATGCCTGTATATCGTGGGAGGCGACGGCTGAGATCCTGCGTGAAGCAGACTCTCAGCTGACCGCATGCGTGAGGTAAGTGCCTCAAACAAGTGGCGGTACCGAAGCTACGTTTGTGCAGCCTCCGTCAGAACCGCGCTCATGGTAAAAATGAGTCGTGACACCGGACTCACAGGCGTCGCGTGCAGGAGCTCATCGCCCTTGAATAAAAGGTCCCCCGCAACGAAGCGAGGCTCTATCCCTTGGGCCAACTGATTCATCCCAGCCTTGAGGGGATAGAGCACCTCATCATCGAGGGAGAGCCCCTGGCACTCAAGCTCACGCTGCGAAATCGATTGGCGGTAGCGCTCAAACACCCCGCGATCATAGTCATCGCTGAGAAGGAATGGAGTATTGGGATAACCGGCGAGCGTTGAGATAAACTGCAATGCCTCTGGGCGATAGTGATCGATGTGCCAATGTGATCGGCTCCGTGGCCGACGCAGAATTAAGAAGGTCTCAAGGGAGCTCCCCGGCGTGACCTCTCGAAACTGGTCGAAGAGGCCGGAGAGGTAATCGACGAGAGCACGACGGAGAGCAGAGGGAAATCCGCACGACCTCAACTCAAGCTTTACTGCTGCACCAAGAGCGCTTGCATCTCTCCCACTATACCTCATGCAGAACTCTGGGGAGTCACTCACAACCGCGCTCAACTCCGAGGCGAACAAGGGCCGAACCTTGGGGATCTCAATCGCCACAAGGTCAGGAGAGCAACGCAGACGCTCTACACCCTCCCCGATTTGATCAGAGAGGGGCACAAAGTGCCTTGAGCGAACCTCAGGGAGCCTGAGACGGGCTTCGCGCGCACATAAGGCGTCGTCTGATGGAAACAACGGAGCAAACATGGGAACGGATGATGCCATGCCTCCCGTGGACGATCTACCCCCTACACAGAGGGCTGATTTGAGCGGAAGGAGTAGACATTAAAAGAATACGAAAGGCCTTCGGCTTTGTAGTGGCACGGTCTGAAAGGGTTCCGTCTTCGGCATGTAACCAATGCGGTACGCTCGAATTTTCACAAAGAAATCAAGGAGGCGATCGAATCAGCTAGCCCTACGCGTTGCCGATGACTCTTGGTGCCACAAGCTCACTGGACGTCCCCCCTCGCTCATTGAACGGGTTAACGCCTCAAGGATTCGGACCACATCGAATCCATTGTAGCCATCGGTCCGGGGGCGAGTTCCTGCAATAACTGAATCGATAAAATGGCAGCACTCATTAAAGAGTGGCTCGCCCGTCGTCGTTTCAGGCTCAAGACACCCACCATCACGAATCGACATTCGGAAGTTGTTGAAGTTGTCGGAATACTCGGTTGGCTTGCTGACCGTGATGCCCTTATCAAAGATCTTGAGGGGGCGTTCGGGTTTCATGTCATCGAACACGAGCATCTTGCGGTCTCCGACCGCGGTGATCTCGCGCTTCTTTTGAGGATCAAGCCAGCTCACAAAGAACGCCGCGATTCTGTTGTTCGGGTACACCAAAGTGCCTTGCGCGACATCCTGCATCGGGCGTCCAAGGAGGCTGTACGCAGAGCACGTTACCTGCATCGGCAACGACTCAAAGATATAGTTAAATATAGAGATATCGTGAGATGCGAGATCCCATATCGCATTCACATCGGTCCTCAACGGGCCGAGGTTGGTGCGAACGGAGTGTAGATAGAAGAGATTGCCAAGGTCTCCCTGCTTCACGATCTGCTTCATCGTCGTGATGCCGTCGTTGAACATGAAGATGTGACCAGTCATGAGCTGAAGCTTTCTGCGGTCTGCCTCCTCACACAGCTCCCGACACTCTTGGCTATTACCAGCCAAAGGTTTCTCCATAAAGAGGTGCTTGCCCGCTTGGAGCACTTGCATTCCTATTTGGTAGTGGAGCTCCGTTGGCACAGCGACGAAGACTGCGTCGAACTGATGCTTCTCCAGGCAATCAGCGAATGTCGCCTCAAGGGGCAGGTTTGGAATCTTTTGAGAGATAAGTGCTCGACGCTCCGATGACTGATCCACGGCGACAACAACCTCTGCCCTCTGATGTCGCTCGATGGCCCGCACCAGGTTCGGTCCCCAATGCCCTAAGCCAACAACACACGTTCGCACCTTTCGGCTGACATCTGCCTCGAATGGTGATTCGGAACTATGTGGATGCTTGTCGTTTGTGTCCATCTTTCTTAACAAAACCCTGAAGGGAGATCGGTACAAGGGCATATCCACCCGTTAGTTAGATGCGCAACCCTTTCCTAAGGGCTCATCGCGTTATCACGGGTGCTTGCGAGGGAAGGCGTCCTTCAAAAGCACCCCTACCGGGTAAAACACCGTATAACATTAACGCCATCTGCACCCCATTTTTCGCTCCCCTGGATCGATTTGCCGGCAATCACCCCACTGATAAGAGCATAGTGCTCCATACTCATCATCCCTAAACTCCTGATGCCGCATCCTATCAGTTGACGGTTTGGTGACGCTCCGAGAGGATATCGGAGTCCCGCATTACAGCGCCCGAACCCACTATCACGGCACCATGGGAGGTCTCGTGTTCGTCCCTTTTATCGATCTAAAGACTCAATACCTCGCCCTCAAGGATGAAGTGCTGCGCGCCACCGATGAGGTCTTCTCGCAAACAGCTTTTATTCTTGGCCCCCAAGTCAAACGATTCGAAGAGTCCTTCGCTCAATTCTTAGGAGCGCAATATGTGGCAGGCGTGGCAAACGGCACCGACTCACTCACCCTCTCCTATCAGGCTCTGGGTATCGGTCCAGGTGACGAAGTCATCATCCCAGCACACACGTTTGTCGCAACCGCAATCGGTATCTTGAACGCTGGAGCGACTCCTGTTCTCGTTGATATCGATGAGAACACCTACCTTATGGATTACGATAAACTTGAAGGTGCTCTTACTCCTCAAACCAAAGCGATCTGTCCAGTCCACCTGTATGGACGAGCGTGCGACATGGATCGAGTATCTACATTTGCACATCGACACTCCTTGGCCATCGTAGAGGATACGGCTCAATCGCACGGCGCTCGATGGGCCGGTAAATGCACCGGCACATTCGGCGCATTCGGGTCATTTAGTTTCTATCCAGGCAAAAACCTCGGAGCATACGGCGATGGCGGAGCAGTGTGCACCGACTCAGCGGAGTTAAATTCTAAGATTCGCAGGCTACGAAACTACGGATCTGAGATTAAGTACGAGCATCCGGAGCGTGGGGCGAATTCACGATTGGATGGGGTACAAGCAGCGATCCTCGACATTAAACTCCGGCACCTCGCGAAGTGGAACGCCCAGCGACATGCGGCTGCGATCAAGTACATCGAACGGCTGAAGCCCCTCACTGAGAGGGGTCTCGTTCTTCCCGACCCTCGTTCTGCCGATGAACACGTCTTCCACCTCTTCGTTATTCAGGTCGAGCAGCGCCAACAAATAATGGAGCACTTGGCCAAAAATGAGGTGCAGACCGGCATTCACTATCCTGTCCCCTTCTACCTGCAAGGCGGGTACAAAGAGCTTGGATACAAGCCCGGCTCGTTTCCTGTGACTGAGCGAATAGCTTCCCGCATCCTCTCCCTCCCGATGTTCCCGGAGATATCGGACTCACAGATCGACTTCGTTGTTGAGAAGCTGTCAGAATGCCTGTAATCGCTTTCAAACAGCTATGAAGAGTGTTTTGTTCATTCCCGTATACGACCAGGCCCAAGAATTCCCGACTGTTTTGCGCGAGCTCAAGGAGACACCTCTCGCAGTTGATACCGTGCTTCTCGTTAACAACGGCTCCTCGGACGGCTCCGAAAAGCTGGTGGCAGAGAGCGGCTATGAAGTAATCAATCTCGCCACGAATGTGGGCGATCGACTGGGCCCTGCAGCGCGATTATCAGATTTTTAGCGTCATCGCGAGCAACGGGAAGATGTTACCGCGCGAGCTGAGCGCTGTTGTCGACCCTGTGCGGCGAGGTGAGGCAGACTACGTCACCGGCAGTCGCTTCTTATCAGGAGGTCAATCACCAAACCTACCGAAGTTTCGCCAGTTGAGCATCCCTATGGTAGGAGCCCTAGTTAACACGCTGTACGGCGTGCACCTTACGGACGCAACCTGCGGGTACAAAGCTTTTAACCTCGACATTATCCGTCGGGCCAACTTTAACTGGAAAGCGCCGTGGCTCGACACCTACGGCTTTGAGTACTACCTCTACGGCAAGGTGTTGCGGGAACCGACTCTTCGATGGAAGGAGGTTCCGATTACGATGCGATATCCACCGCGCGGCCAGAGGTACTCTAAGATCAAGCCTTTCAGTGGTTGGTACGCGTTACTAAAGCCCTGGCTAATAGCCCGGCTTGATGGCAAGGGTTTTAGCGCAGCTACACCAGTAATTAAGACCACGGAGAGAGACGAAACTCCGCGCACTAACGGAACGTGCCTACAAGCATAGAGAGGAGATGATGGCCCCACGAATTCTTAGCGCAAAAATCAACGATGTGAAGTTCGGCGAGGGCGTGACGGTTGTTGAGCCATGCAATCTCTACGGCTGTGAAATCGGCGATGAAACATTTGTCGGCCCTTTTACTGAGATTCAAAAGGGCGCTGTAATCGGCAAGCGTTGTCGAATACAATCACACTCATTTATCTGCGATCTAGTCACCATCGGCGATGATACATTCGTTGGGCACGGCGTTATGTTTACCAACGACCTCTTCAAGGAGGGCGCGCCAGAGAGGACGGACGCGTCAAAGTGGAAACCGACCCGCATCGGGAATCACGTATCGATCGGCTCAAACGTCACGATGTTGCCAGTTGCTGTGTGCGACCATGTGGTAGTAGGCGCGGGTTCAGTTGTCACGAAAGACCTCTTAGAGCCAGGGATATACGCAGGCAACCCTGCTCGACTCATTCGCAAACTACACACAAAGTAGTGCGAAGAGGATTTCCCTGCGACAAATCCAAGTTTTGTGAGGAATTTCGGGCGACTTTTGCGGTCTTGAAGCCCGGCAGTTTTACATCGAACCTCTCATAAAAGAGGTTGACCAACACACCCCTAAATGCTTGTATCTTTTGGGGTTTGTTTAGCTTTTACCATGCAACTTCAACTACCTTTTTCTCCACTCATCCTCTCCGTCATCTTTCTGGGCGCCTATACTTTTTGTATGTGGTGGCTCTTGAGACGGGAGCGTTGGTCAACGCTTTGCGCACTCCTCCTGCTTACTATCGGGACAGCATGGCTCCACACCTATCAGGTCTTTGAGCTGCCACCCGGACTCAACGATGACGAAATCAAGACACTCAAGTCTACCCATGAATTTTTTGGCAATCGAAAGATTTTTGTCCTCGCGGCCCAGGGTCCCATCCTTCATGCTATTCTATTCCAAATGCCAATCGTGTGGTGGACCGATTCGGCGTGGTGGGCCATGCGCCTGTATCCGATCGTTTTTGGCATTTTAGCGGTGACTGTTTCATTTAGCGTGGGACGCTCGCTGCGTTTCGGAATCATTCCCAGTTTTGTTACCGCCGCGCTCGTGGCAACCCTTCCCTGGTCTCTATTTTGGGGAAGGATCTCGTGGGGCGGCGAGATAATCTTTTACCAAGCTCTTCTCCTCGCCGCGCTCGGTCGAATCTTGTGGTGCGATGGAGGCAAGGTAGAGCTCGTCATAGGAGCTATTGGCCTGTCGGGGCTTCTATGGGACTACACCGGAGCATGGTCCATGCTCGCGATGCCCTTCATCGCGGCGCTTATCGGCCACACCCTTCGCCAACGCGCGCTCTCCCTGGGAGTCTTCGCTCTGGCGGTCATCCTATGGATCCCATACCTCCTCAACATACAGGAGTGGTGGCAGCACATATCCAACAAAGTTTCGCTTACTCCCACGAG
>JALRCK010000101.1 GCA_023262305.1 Deltaproteobacteria bacterium | reverse complement strand
GCTGGAGCAACTTTTTCACGATGTTTCTCATCATCGTGCCGATCCTTGTCCCGTTCTGGAAGTCCCTGGGGCTCTCAATGACGGAGACCCTTGAAATTCAGGCTCTCTTTGGGCTCAGTGTCGCCATATTCGAGGTTCCCACGGGATACGTAGCGGACCTGTGGAGCAGGAAGGCTTCCGTGTGTCTCGGCACCTTCGTTGCCGCGTGCGGGTTCACCATGATCCCGTTCTGCACGACGTATGAAACGATCCTGTTGTATGAGATCATCATTGGTTTAGGCGCTAGCCTCGTCTCTGGCGCAGACATCTCGATAGTATACGACTCCATCAAAGACGATCCGAATAGGCTCAAGCACGTCGGCTCCTTAAGCACCTTCAGTCTGATTGGTGAAGCGTGTGCTGGCATCCTGGCGAGCATCCTCATCTTCTGGTCATTTACTCCACTGCTGTGGGCTCAGGTGATCGTGGCATGGATCCCCTTCTTTCTTGCCTTCTTCTTCGTTGAGCCCCCATTTGAGAGGATGAAGCAGTCCTCCCATTTTTCCAATTTTTTTGGGGTCCTTCGCTACCTCTTGCTGGAGGAACGAATCACTCGCCGTATCTTCGTGAATGCAGCAATCTGGGGGCTCTCCAGTTTCTGCGTAGTCTGGCTGCTGCAGCCATACTGGGAGGAACGGGGCGTGCCTCTCACCTATTTCGGGCTGATATGGTCGGCTCTCATGTTTGTTGCGGCTGGTTCAAGCAAAGTGACCCACGCAATCGAGCGCAGGTGGGGTGCACCCACCGTGCTCATGACCGCGGCGCTCTCTGCGATAGTTGGATACTTCGCCATGGCGTTCTCAACAGCCTGGATAGGAATTGCGGCCGGAGCGTTGTTTTACGTCAACCGGGGACTCGCTGGTGTGATATTTACAGACGCACTCAACTGGAAGGTCCCTTCATCTTTTCGTGCCACGGCTAACTCGATGCGAAGCCTTGCATTCCGCCTGAGCTACGTTCCAATTGGACCGGCGATTGGGATGCTCGTTGATTTTCGAGGACTATCCTTTACGCTCGTTGTTTTGGGCGTTGTCTACCTGGCTCTCTTCGTGGTGTTTTTGATACCTCTCTGCACAGATATCCGAGGATTGCACGTGGAGTACATCCCCGAAGGGTAATTTTTTCAAAATCCTCCGCTGGCGAGGTGTCTCGAAGAGAGGTATTTTAAAACCTCACCGTATGACTATATCGATCGTTACCCCAACTACCGGCGCCCCCGAGCTTAAACAAGCGGTGCAAAGCGTGCTGCGCCAGGAGTATGCCGACATTGAATACTACATCGTCATCGACGGCAAAGAACGCGAGGCGAAAACTCTCGCTCTTCTCGAGGAGCTTGGGCCTCGAGACCCTAGACTTCACACCGTCACGCTGCCGTATCCTACCGGGCTTGATGGATTTAACGGTCATCGCATATTCGGGGCAGCCGCATACCTTACCCGAGGAGAGCTCATAGCATTCCTGGACGAGGACAATTGGTGGGATTCGAATCATCTCCTCTCCCTCCTTCAGCTTATGGTCTCGCACAATCTTGATTGGGCCTACGCGATGCGCAAAATAGTTGATAGTGATGGCTCCTTCATCATGAACGATGACTGTGAAAATCTAGGGATATGGAAGGCATGCATCGGTGATTTTAGGCACGTCGATACGAGCTGCTATCTTCTTAAGCGCGCGGATGCGGTATCCCTATCACCGATTTGGTACAAGCAGTTTCGGGATCCATCCACCCACACCCCTGACGCGATCCTTTGCAACAAGTTGGTTGATTTCAAAACCAGCTTTGGCACACCGGGGCTCTATTCCATGAACTACCGCCTCGGACGCACTGATCGATCTGTTAGGCTAGATTTCTTCCAGCAAGGCAATAACATCATGCGAGAGCGTTATCCCGACGGGCTGCCTTGGACCAAGGGACCTGCGTTTTCAAAGGACCACATCACGTACTAGCGCGTGTGCCAGAAACTTCCATCGACAGGCGAATAAGCTCTCTCCCTAGAGAGAGAGAGAGAACTTTCGCAGCACTATGCGACACGCTGAAATATCCCGACCCACTCCATCCCCGGTCGTCGGTCTCTCTCTTGATGGAGAGCGGGACGAAGCACACGCATGGTAAAGTAGGAAGAGAACAACCTATGCAACTCAGCGACTGTGGTTGCGAACGGAGGCCCCTCGCCGGCTGGGGTCAACGAGAGCCGGGGAAGAGCAGCGGCTTCGGCGTCTGGCAGAACGAAGAAATTCCCCACTAAAAATCCCCCCGGTCTAATCCACTGAGCGATACGCTCTGCGTAACGCGGTCGCGCAGCGGGATCTATCGCACAAAAAAACGTGTGCTCTGCAACGCAATCAACAGTCCGGCACGGGATCTGAAAAAAATCACCCGCTAGAATTTCTAAACTCCCCGTCGACGACGACATCTCAGATCTCTTCTGCTCAAGGCTGTTGACGGCGATCGGAGACCAGTCTACTGCTACCACATGCGCCCCTCGACCGGCGATTGCCAGAGCATCCGATCCCTTTCCACATCCAGGCGAGAGAACCTTTGTGCCGGATACCGGACAGCCGAGCTGACTTACTATGTCGAAGGCTTCCAGCAAAACCACCGAAGGGTGCCCGAGTTCCCAGGGGGTGTCGCCACTGTCGAAGCGAGCTTGCCAATAGTGCGGGGTTAGCCATGCTGGCTCTTTGGGGGTGCTCATACCCGAACCACATCACAGTTATTACCGATGTGACAACGTCCTGATTGATCTCGGACCAGTTCGAGGGTATCCGAATTAGCCACTACATAGTTGGGGGCTCCTGGCTAAGTATATGCGTCAAGCTGCAATGGGTTTCATAGAACGGTGGTAGGAGAGTTTAGCTCTGCAAAATAAGCCCGTTGCCTTTTATAGATCCCATAGTACCATCTGAGGGGATGCGCACCTGCGCACGCCGTTTTTTTGGAGTCCTCTACCATGAGATTAGTCAAACTCTCCCTAACCATCATCGCCATGACCTGTCCCAACGCTTTTGCCCAGGATGCTTCATGGAAAGCTGCTTTTGCGCCTCTTCCTCAGCAAGCAGACTCCGCAGAGAATCCGATTACCCCTCAAAAGATAGCGCTTGGAAAGAGGCTCTACCTCGATCCCCAACTTTCAAAGGACGGGACGGTATCGTGTAACTCATGCCACAACCTCAAAACCTTCGGCGTAGATAACGAGCCGACATCTCCTGGCCACAAAGGGCAACGTGGCGGTCGCAATTCTCCTTCATCATTCAACGCGGCACTCCATGCGACACAGTTCTGGGATGGGCGCGCTGCAACCGTAGAGAAACAAGCGCTCGGACCGATCCTCAATCCGATTGAGATGGCGATGCCATCTGAGGCCGCTGTGATAGAGCGCCTCAAAAAGGACAAGAGCTATCCAACCGAGTTCTCCGCAGCCTTCCCTGGCGAAAAGGATCCCGTTACCTATGCGAACGTAGGCAATGCAATCGGAGCCTTTGAGCGAACACTCATCACTCCGTCCCGATTCGACGAGTTCCTCAAGGGCAAAGACGATGCCCTCACTCCTGCAGAGAAAAAGGGCGCTCAGCTCTTCGTACAAACCGGATGCACTGCGTGCCACATGGGAGCAACACTTGGCGGCATGATGTTTCAAAAGCTTGGACTCGTAAAACCGTATCCGACCAAGGATCTCGGTCGATTCGAAGTTACTAAGAACGAGACAGACAAGATGGTGTTCAAAGTTCCCTCTCTTAGAAATGGGGCAAAGACCGGCCCATACTTTCATGACGGAAGCGTGAAGACCCTCAACGAAGCGGTCTCGATCATGGCGGAGTATCAGCTCGGAAAGAAGCTCACTCCCGAGCAGGTTGGGGAGATCGTAACGTTCCTTAACTCCCTTACCGCTACCGATACCAGCAAACTGATGTAGGGCTGCCAATCCTATCAGGCTATAAAAAGGGGGCTCAAAAGCCCCCTTTTTATTACCGATTCGCGCTAATTAGAACAGGAAGAGTCTCGCTCCAAAGTATGCTGGGGCGCTGCACTTGGGCGGGATTACACCGCGATGGTGCGCCGCAGAAGCACGCACCAACAAGCCAGCGCCACTTCCAGGGCACACGACAAACTTCGGTTGCAAGTGGTCCTGGTGGCATTTATAGTGTGTCCGCCGTGGCCCAGCCACGCACGAGTGCGCCCATGACATCACCCTACCAGAGAGCAAAGACATCTGCCCCCTTCCCCATCCCTGAGGTACGAGACGAGCTGCTCTTTACGCAGAGGACCCTCTACGAATTGTGCCTACGCGAAAGGGAGAAGGACCAGGACGGCGCACTTGCAACGCTCAACAGAGCGACCAAGCTCCTGGGGGAGAGCTTCAGGGAGAATCTTCACGACATTGTTGTCGATGTGCATAACGCCTGTGATTGGGCCTTACGCCAAGCCCCCCCACCCGAGAGCGTTATCCGCGCGTCCATCCTCTTCGCAGGCACCCTTCTCCAACACAATTGCGTCGCGGCGGCATTTCCCCTACTCAAAAAGATCAGCACTGGGGTGAATAACAACCGGGAGTTGAAGGCGATCTGGGCTATTAACTCAGCTATCGCCGCTGAAAAGCTCCACCGGTCTCCGAATGAAGATTTGTGGGAGACCGCGATTCAGGAGATGCCACTTACAAGGTGGGCACACTACCCGTCTCTCAGTGTCGGGTGCAGAAACCACATTCATCGGCTTCGTGAGAGGCACGAGGACGACGGCGATCTGCAATCTCTTATGGCAGCCATACCGCTAGCTGAGAGAGCATATGCAGCGCTCACGCAACGGATAGTAAAGGGCTCTAGCTTTGAATGCTCTGGCGGAGCGGTCCGACTCTTAATCGAGATCGCTCGTACACAGCATGCCGCGAATGTCAGTGGTCTTGGGTCCTTGGAGGCTCCCCCTGCTATTGATCTATTCAAGGAAGCGGCCACAAACGCCGCCGTAAATCGCGAGGAAGAAGATCTCTTCGCGAGATGCCTTGCCGCTCTCGCCGACCACTACTCAACATGCGGCGACCGTGAGAACGCTCGTGATGTAGCCTTGCAAGGCATCACAGAGTACGCGGCTCTTAGAGGAGAATATCCTAAATTGATTGAGGCACTCAGAGCTACGTTTGAGGCGAACAACGATTCTGAGGAGTAAAAGTTCCCACATCGGCTCATTTGTCTCACTTTTGTGAGAAACGGAGCGCTTCATTTCATCCCCATACGGCCATATCGGAGATAGAAAGGTTGACGGCTATCCGTCACCGATGCCCTCAAGGCACTTCATGCCAAGCCTTCGTCCTCACTCGAACAGGCAGCAAGCCACTAAAAGACCTTCCGAATCAGAAGAGACTGCACAAGAAGATTCTTAGGTGGGCACAACGAGCTGGCGTATCAAAGACAGAGATACACAGTCTTCGGGAGATTCACGCGAATCATCTTAAACTCTTTAAGAAAACGGTCGGTCAACTGCAAGACCAGACCATTTATGTGTCTCGTGGAGTTATGAGCAAGAAGTAACGCCGCTAGAGTTCCCGCGGTTGCCTCGTCGCTTCAGCACGAGGCAACCGCGGGACTCAATCGTGCATGCAACCCAATTATGGTTCGATCTGCAACCGCATTGCGACCGTCATTCCTTCACTTTTGACCTCCGGAACGATCACCCAGCCAAACTTCGCGTAGAGATCCGGAATCTCAGTCCAAAGATAGACCTGACGCTCTCCTAGGCGTTGTGCTGCGCGCATGAGCTCCTCTACAAGAGCTCGCGCAGCCCCTCGCTCGCGATACTCTGGGAACACCAAGAGCCCGGAGAGCCAGGGACGGAGTTCTCCGTACTCCTCTAGGTCTTTCTCAAGTAGGCTCACCGTTCCCGCCGGCTCCCCATCAACAAAAGCGACAAGACCCAGAGGGATAGCATCGCTTTTGCCCTGCCGCATTTGAGTTAACAATCTCTCAAGGGTCCAATCCGACCTTGAGGAGAACCACTCATTGAAGAGCTGCTCGGCAACCAGGGGCAGCGTATCAGGACAGTCGGCAAAATTTTTAACCTGAACCGAAACACTCATATTTTCTCCTCGTCTCGCCACACCATTTTATAGTCAGTGTCGCTTTCCTCCCAGCAGACGAAACCGTGTCGCTCGTAGAGCCTTTTGGCATCATTCTTTCGCAACACTTTGAGCTTTACGAGTTTACCGACCTGCCTGGCTTGAGCAAGCGTGTCGCCCAAAATACGTGAACCTATGCCTCTTTTCTGAAACTCTGGCAGAATCTGAACCTCATGAATGAAGATGTGATCATCGAGCTCCTCCACACTGATGACACCAATTGGCTTTTCGTCCAACAGAACTATCTGCTGAGGAGCGCGGGTCCAACCCTGTTGGAAAAACCTATCCTGCATCTCCTGATCCCAAGAGCCAAACTGCCGAACAACAACATCATGGTATGCGGCATGGTGCGTTCGCCGGGCAAACTCTAGGTCTACCTTTGGATCAGCAGGACGATAGGTAATCATCAGTGTGTGCCTTGGCCGTGTCTACTAAACGCGAGCATACCACGAACACAGCACAGTTTGGTTCTCTTTCCTGCGGTGACACTAACTTTAAGGTGCATCGATGCAGCAATCGACGTTCCGTGACACAACCACGGTCGCTCTCTCAATCGGGATAGCTGTTGATACCCGGCTCATCGGGAGACGGGCCGGTGAGGTGGTCGTCGTCGCGTTCAAGGGTTACCCTTGATTTGTGCAAGCTACTATCAAAGAGAGGAGGAGCAATGAGGCGGCCGGTATAGACTTCCGTACCGGATCTTTCACTTTCATGTGCATCATTACTGCGGCCAACATCAAGGCGGCCATAATCGTAGCACCTATTGTCGTAAAGGGAGGATACCAGATCCCCACGATAAGGAAGGTGGCCATCAACACTTTGACAACTCCGACAATCTTCATGCAGGTTGTCGAAAGCCCATAGGTATGGAACTCCTCCTCCATGGTCTTTGCGTCCCCACCGCGCCATGCTGTCTCTTTATTAAGCCTGAAAAGCCAAACGTTATAGATACCGAGCGCGATGATGAGCTGGCTTAGGATAATTAATGCTGTCATGACTCTCCCCTACGACGGTCTACTAGACTTGAGAGTATCAGGATTGAGAGAGGCTCGGCAGGGGGTTTTTACTTGGGACGAGCGGCATAAAGGTCGATAATCGCCTGCCGTTCAGCATTAAGCATACGATAAAATTCGGCAACTTTCCTGAGTACCGACAAGAATTTGCCGTGCTCCTCGGGGGCAGTACACAGGTATGTCATATTGCCGAGCTCATCCCGTCGCCCCAAACGCCCCCACTGTTGGAGCGCC
>JALRCK010000100.1 GCA_023262305.1 Deltaproteobacteria bacterium | reverse complement strand
TTGGAGGAACACCTGGAACGTCTTCAAGAGAGTACCGAGTATCTCTCATGGTCCTTCCCTCACGAGTCAGTGATTTTCGAACTTGAGAGAGTTGCCACTCACATTTCTTCACAGCGGAGCCCCCTCCGCGTCAAGCTCTTCCTCTCCCAGAGCGGCGCAATTCGTATTGAGACCGGCGAAATCGCCCCCCTACCGGTCTCCTATCGGCTCTCACTGGCACAGGATCCCGTACACAGCTCAGATCTCTCGTTGTATCGCAAGACCACTGACCGTCACGTATACGAGCAGGCAACGGCTCAATCCTCTGACGCGGATGATATCCTGCTCTGGAACGAACGGGGCGAGATTACCGAGACTACGATCGCAAACATCTGCCTTGAAATCGACGGGGTACTCTACACCCCGCCGATTGAGAGTGGGCTCCTCAATGGATGCTACCGGCGTCATCTCCTACGCAGTGGTCGGATAGTAGAGAGAACTCTCACACGCGAGGATCTCTTGCGCGCCTCACGTATCGTACTGCTTAACTCCCTGCGTCGATCGTGGGAGGCTCAGATCTCCGAAGCACCCTCTGCCCATCGGCAGGGTGCGCATTCACTCAACCCTTGCGAATCAAGTGATTCGGAGGCGGACAGCTACATGGACGGCGGTACACAGTAGTATGGTCTGGGCGGATTCAATCTTGTCGCGCACATTACGACTGCGAGCTTTCTAGTTTTCTGGCGAAGGGGCCGTCCCCGTTTCGCAACTCATCGAAGGTTCCGACTACGTGCTTTATCGAACCATCAACATCTCGCGACAGCATCAAGATCTGGTCTGCAAATTTGCCTCGTCGATAATCATGAGTGCTGTAGATAATAGTCGGTGCATACCCCATAGTATCTCGAGCATTCTTGAGGAATTGGTAGATCCTCTCTGCATCATCTGGGTCCAACGCAGAGGTAAACTCATCGAGCACAAGGATAGCGGGGCGTCGTAGGAGGGCTCGCGCTATCGCGAACTTCTGTCGACCTCCGCCTGAGAGATCAACGCCGTCGGCGAAGGCGGCCCCAAATGTTGAGTCTAATCCCTTTGGAAACTTGGGCCGAGAGGTCTCACCGTCTTGAATCTTCTCATCGAGGATCCTCCGAACTCCCGTTACCTCCAGGACTCGATTAAGGTAGTCCTCAGACACCGGCGGAGCTCCGATAGTAAGAACCTCTCGAAAGGTGAGTGAGCCGAACAGGTAAAAATCCTGAAAACAGATCCCGAGCAGCTTCGCCCACTCTTCCTTCCCTTCAGGATCCGGCAGATGGTCGTTTATCAAAAGCGCCCCCTCAGTCGGGGTTCGCAACCCAACGAGGCACTCAAACAACGTCGACTTTCCGACGCCGTTTTCTCCGCAGATCATGATCATCGCGCCGGCTGGCAGGGTGATGTTTACATTCTTAAAGACGGGGGCTGAACCTGCTCGACTTCCCGATGAGTCGGGATACGAATATCCGGCGTGAACGAACTCAAGGGTCTTCGGAGGAGGCGTGCGGTCAATCACACCCATGCGCGTCCGGTTTCGTGGAAGGCTCATGCCTTCTTGCGATGCTCCGACTGAGAGTGTCGCAATCGTTTGGTAATGTTTAATGTGCGGGCCGTGCTCAAGCAACCTCCCCACGGTTGTGCTCAGTTGACCGAGAGTCTGAACAAAAGTTGGATAGGCAGAGAGTGCGATGAACGAAGCGGTTCCCAGGTCAAGCGCTCCGGTTTTTACCGCGCTACCCAGCAGATAGATTGAACCTGCCATCGCTGCCGCTGAAAGTGGAAGGTCAGCCACGTTGTAGAAAAACTCCAGGCGAGCTCGATTGAAAAATGGATCGTTTACAAGCTTACGAGAGTCCTGACGCTTCCTTTCAAGATCAGGAGCCACCCCGAGCATCCGCACCTCTTTTGACGAGGCAGGATCCACGGTCATCCAGCCCAGCCACCACGTTCGCCTCCTTGGATCTGTTATCTTTGGCTCATCCTGTGATGCCTTGCGGGCAACGTGGACATTTTTCACTATAGAAACGACAGCAGCTCCCAACGCGCAACAGATAACTGGAAGTGGTGCCTGGTAGATGGCGTAGCTAGCAATCCCCAATGCCACGGTCTGCGCCACCGCGTCCTGAGTGGCGCTCATATAGTGTGGGAACCTCCAGAGGTTCTCATTTGCCTGCGAGACGGCATTCGACATATTCGCGACCCGAATTGATTCGTAATCTCGCGTCAGGAGCGCGTTTCGCATCACTCGATAGCCAAGGTCATTCGACTCTAAGTTCGCTGATGCCTGTAAACGTTGGTCCCACGCCTCGAGCGCACCAACCGCTCCTTTGACCGCAGCAAAGCCGACGGCGAATCCTACGAAGGTGTTCGAATCGGTCTGACCACTCCTCAAACTATTGACGAGACCAGCTCCGAGAAAGCCCAAGAAGAGGCTCTGAGAACCTCGGGCTGCGGCGGCAGTGAGCGACACCACTCGACCCTTTGTGCCAAGCGTTTCCCCCAAGAGCAGCAATCCAGTTTTTAGGGTCAGCACCATTCCTTCGACCGAGTGCCTGACCACTGATAGCTTTTGAGAGAGCGAGGAATCTTCTTCCTGCAGCGGCTGAGAGAGGTTACCGCTCCAAGCTGTTTCTCGTGTTACGTCATGAGCTTGAGCCTCTGGTGAAGGACTCGACTCGATTGAAGATTTAACAGCACGGCTCCCCGTCGGTCGCTCGGTTTCGAGCGATTTCTTGAGACGCGCGGCATTTGGATCCAACATGACACACCCCTAGTAACCGCCAATACCAAAGGTATGAGAAAGATTTGGGTTAAGCAAACAAAGCCCCCTTCCACTAATCCTTCCACTAGTACCCTGTACCCTCTCCCCCAACCCGCCTGGCTACCCGCTGGTCTACCCGCTGGTACCCTGTACCTTCTTCGAGGCGTACCTCCTGGCAGCTTCTAGGGTGTACCATCTCGCCGCCTGGAAGCTGGCACCCTGCACCCTCGGGCTCTCCGCAAGTATTTGATTCCATGTACCTTCGACAAAAGTTGGGAAGGTACAGGGTACCAGCGGCGTGGACCAGCAGCGTGGGCTGAGTGATCCTCGGGAGCTTTCAGTGCTCCGGGACCAATACGATCACAGTCATTAAGCGAGAATTCCATTACGAGCGAGATCTTACATCCTGACAACGGCTCGATGGGCGGCGGGGATCTTGCTCACTTCCTGAGAACCCTACTGGGTCCGCCCCCCCTCTGAGCCCACTCCTCCTGAGGAGAGAATTACCCTAACGAGCCACTCAATAGCTGGCAGGAATCATGGATGGGGACTCTGCTCGAAAGACCTCCGGGAGATCTCCCTGGCTGCCGCTGATACCCTGTACCTGGCTGCCGCTGATACCCTGTACCTACTCGGATTACCGACGTATCCCTTTTTAATCCACCATGACCGTGACTTGTTAAGATACGGGGGAAACTGCGTACCTACTCCCATAGCTGAAAGAAGAGGCACCTTCCTAAAACAAACCTCCTCGGCTATCGTTTCGCTGGGGCAGGCGCTCCGTTCGCACCCCAGCCCCCGTGAAAGGACACCTGACCATGACCAAAGATAGGCTATCAATTCTGATACCAGCCCTCCAATGCCCTTGTGGCAACGAGCTGAAGTTCGATGAGAGCTTTGTATTTTGTGAAAAATGCGGTCTCAAGAACCCCGTTGAGGCTGAGCCGTTATAGTTTGTCAAAAATTCATACTCACCTGACGAGAAAAAGGGTCTCATCTATTTTCTCAAGGACACCCTCCGAAAAATTCCCGTTCTCTACTTCTTAATCATGAGAATTTTTGGCACCTCAATGCTGAACCTCACGGCGAAGAAATTCTTCAAGCAACAATATCGACCGGGAGCCCTCGCAGTAAATATCGGCTCAGGCACCCACACCATCGACCCCAACGTTTTTAACCTCGACCTCTTTCCGTACAAACGGGTCGACATCACGGCGGATATCTGCAACCTGCCCTTCAAAAACAACAGCGTCGACCTGATTATTTGCGAAGAGGTTCTTGAGCACTTACCCGATCCCGACTCAGCCTTACGAGAGATGTCCAGGATTCTGAAGACCACCGGGCGAATCTACATGAACGTGCCCTTCATCATGCAGTACCACTCATCTCCCCACGATTATCAGCGATGGACCAAGTATGGGGTTCGTCAAATGATGTCAAAGTACTTCACGGTCACAAACCTGGGGATAGCTTACGGACCTACGAGCGCTTTAGTGTTGGTCTTGATCTCTTGGCTTGCGATCCTTCTATCGTTTGGATCACAAAAGATTTACAACGTGTGCTTTATCACGTTTCAAATACTCTTAGCCCCATGGTGCCACCTGCTCGATCAGGTTCTGGGAAGGCTCGAAACAGCAGAGAACATGAATTGCGGCTTTTACTGCGAAGGGGAAAACTCAAAGCTGCGTGAGTTGCCCTCGAGTGTTCCTATCGATTCAACTCAGGCGCGTAACCTAACGACGACCGCGCGGATTCCGGCTACTCGGCCTTCGCTCACTAGGCTTCCGATTATTTGGCCTGCGAGCACTTGGCTTACGATCACTCGGACGACCATCACTTGACCTGCGATCATTCGATCTTACATCATCCCGCCTACGATCATTCGAACGACGATCACTCGGGCTGCGATCACTGGGCCTACGATCCCGTGCACCACGGTCACTTGACCTCTTCGGTCCTCTTCCTTGTCCCCGTGGTCTTGATGGCCTCTCAAAAGCCTCTCTCCGCGGAGTGCCGCTTGTTCTCGTTTCATCACCCTGACGCTCTTTTGAAGCCTCTCCCTTAAACGTCATCACCTTGTGACGAACTTGAAGATATTCCTTAGCAGTCAGGACACGGACCTGGCCTACCTGAAGACGCCCGATCTTGAAGGGGCCATAGACGGTCCGCTTCAGCTTCATGACGGGATGCCCGAGCTTGTCGAATACGCGACGCACAACTCGATTGCGTCCCTCGCGTATCGTTACCTGCACCCACGTTGAGTTGGGATCGGAGCTCATAATCTCTGCTTCCGCCTGAACGACACCGTCAGATAGTCGGAGACCGTTGCGCAACTTATCGAGAACGGACTCACTCACACTCCCCTCTACCCGAGCCTCATAGGTGCGCTCGAACTCGAAACGGGGGTGCATCAGTCGCTCAGCCATCTCGCCATCGTTCGTTAGGATCATCAACCCCGTAGAATCCCAGTCGAGACGTCCCACGGGGAAATATGAAGCGTAGTGCTTGGTGAGGAACTCTGAAACCGTTCGGCGCCCTTCAGGGTCGCTTAATGTCGAAACAACGCCGCGTGGCTTATTAAGCAACACAACCCCCTTGGGAGCGGCTCGGACTGGGCGTCGATTGACCTCGATCTGATCCACGCTCGGGTCGATCTTTCGGCCAAGCTCCGTAACCACCTGGCCATTTACTCGAACGCGTCCCTCTTTGATGAACTGCTCCATCTTACGACGGGAACCTGTACCGCATTCAGCTAAAAACTTCTGGAGCCGAACTTGTGTCATAAAACTATCTTTTTTTGGCAAAGCTCGTTTATCGAGCTGCGTTTATTGGACTGGAATAGCAGTCTCCGAGGGCGCATCCCCCGAAGCCTCAGACTCGGTCGCACTTGAAGCGGAGAGATCCTCGCCTTCGCCACTCTCCGAATCTTCTGGAGCATCAACCTCACCTTCCTCCTGAAGGGCCTCTCCTGGCTCCTTCACAAGAGCCTTGAGGTCACGAAGGGATGGCAGCTCTGACAGAGATGCGAGACCGAAGATACTCAAGAACTCCTCAGTGGTGCCATACAATGCCGGCTGACCGACGGTCGCTTGATACCCGAGAATCTTGACGAGGTTTCGCTCGAGGAGTGTCTTTACTGTTGGAGCAACATCTACCCCACGGATCTTATCGATCTCACTCTTAACCACTGGCTGCTGGTATGCGATAACAGCGAGCGTCTCAAGCGCGGCCTGCGAAAGCTTGCGCGGCTTGATGGCGATGAGGTTTCTTACATAGTCTGCATAGATTGCCTTGGTGCGAAGGTGTAACTTCGACGAGACGTTAACCACCTCAAGACCTCGATTATCTCCGCTGTATGCCGCCTTAAGGCAATCAGCGAGAGCCAGAACCTCAGCTTTCTGGCACCCCAACAACTCCTCCACCCGAGAGATCGGGAGTGGGTCTCCACTCGCCAATAAAAGTGCCTCGAGAAGACCAATTTTCTGCGCATCTGAGAGCTGTGGCGCTTGAGCATCTGCAGCGGCTGGGTCACCGGCGACTTCCTGGGGAGCCGCTTGCTGCTCATTCTCCGAAGCCTGCACATCCTGAGAAGCCGTTTGCTCCCCTTGATTTGACTCGACTACTTCCTCAGTTGACATCTCGATCACCTTTCTTCGTATTACAAATTTTGGGGCACCACTGCCTATGCGGCGACTTCCTCTAAAGCCTCGTCCGTGCTCGGAATAGATTGAGCAACTTGCGACCCAGCGAGGGCCAACCGGATCTCTCCGCATACTCCATCCTGAGCTACAGAAACCATTCCTCGTCGGCACAACTCAAGAACCGCTACAAAGACCCCGATAACCTTGGGGCGATCGTACGATTCGCCAAGGAGGGCAGCGAAGGACCCTCCCCCACCGAGCGACGACAGAGTATCAACGACTGTCCGCATACGCTCAACAACGGTAACGGGGTCGATCGATATCGACATCGTTGCCGCCTTCTCACCCATGCGGGAGAGAACAGCGTGAAAAGCTCGAACAAGGAGCTCTGACTCGTGATTTGCGATCGGAATAAGGGTTGGATCGATCTTCTTCGATTTGACCGGAGCTGAAAACACATCGTGCCCCAAAACCGGTCGCGAGTTGAGATGAGCTGCCGCCGACCTGAAAGCCTCAAGCTCCCGCAAGCGCCGGAGCAGGACCTCATGGGGGTCAACCATCTCTCCAGTCTCATCGGGGATAAGCTCAACAGGATCGTTGAGGAGCACGCTCGCCTTCACCGACAACATCGTGGCGGCGATAACCAAGTACTCGGCGGCAACCTCGACGTCATAGTAACGAAGGGCCTTGATGCACTCCAGGTACTGTCCTGTTACCTCGGCTAGGGAGACCTTCTCAATCGGCAACTCGCGCTTCTTGATGAGATGGAGCAACAGGTCAAGCGGCCCGTCGAAGAGCTCTAACTTAACCTCAAAAAATCGATTGTAACTTTCAGCAGCTGACATCCGGTTTGTACCTACTAGTTTAAGTTACTTTAAGCGCCCCTTTTTGTCTACGCTGCTTCGCAAGCTCATGAAGGACCACCGCCGTGGCCTGGGAGACATTGAGCGAATCGATCGAGCCCCCCATAGAGATATAGA